>NZ_JBSGXB010000224.1:0-12736 GCF_053609185.1 Streptomyces sp. NPDC054956
GGGCTCCGCCCCGGACCCCGTACGTGCGCTGCGCGCCCGTGCACTCAAGCGCCGGGCGGGCTGGATTTTCCAGCCCCGCCGGCGTGTGAGGCGCGGGGGTCCGGGGGCCGGCCCCCGGGTTCGGGAAGGGGCGGGTCGGGGAACAGCCCCGCAGGGCCGGGGCCGGCGTCACGGCGCGCCCGGGGGGAGGAACGGGAGGCCCGCCGGGGCTCCCGTCTCGATCAGGCTCAGCAGCGCCGCGGTGTCCGCGTGCTCCTCGATCAAGTCGCCGAGCAGGTCCAGCTGTTCCTCCCGCAGGGCGGCGAACGACGTGTCCGGGGCCGGGACGAAGCGGCGGCCCGCGGCCGCGGCGACCTCGCGGAGGAAGGCCCGGCGGAAGCCGTCCGACTCCAGCGAGCCGTGCCAGTGCGTGCCCCACACCGAGCCGACCCGGCAGCCGTCCAGGAAGGGGGTCCCGCCCAGGACTTCGGCCACCCCGTGGTGGATCTCGTAGCCGGAGACCTCCTCGCCCAGCGCCGTACCCACCGGCCGCGCCAGGGTCTTCTCCCGCTCGAACCGCACCCGTACGGGGAGCAGTCCGAGCCCCGCCACGGCACCGGCCTTCGACTCGACCTCGTCCTCGATGTGTTCGCCCAGGACCTGGAACCCGCCGCAGATCCCCAGCACCGTCCGCCCCTCGGCGGCCCGCCGCGCCAGTGCGTCCGCCAGCCCGCGCTCGCGCAGCCAGGCGAGGGCCTTCACCGTGCCGCGCGTGCCCGGTACGACGACCAGGTCCGCGTCGGCCAGTTCCTCGGCGCGGTCCACGAACCGGACCACCACCCCCGGCTCCGCCGCGAGCGCGTCGACGTCCGTGAAGTTCGACATCAGCGGTACCGCGCACACCGCGACTCGCAGCACGTCCTCGCCGACGGGCGGGGCGACCACGGATTCCCGTACCGCTCCCCGCAGGGAGACCCGCAGGCCGTCCTCCTCGTCGATGCCCAGCCCGTGCTGGAAGGGCAGCACCCCGTACGTCGCCCGTCCGGTCAGCCCGCGCAGCATCTCCATGCCGGGCTCCAGCAGGGTCACGTCGCCCCGGAACTTGTTGACCATGTAGCCCGCGATCAGCGACTGGTCCTCGGGGGAGAGCAGCGCCGTCGTACCGAAGAAGGACGCGAAGACCCCGCCGCGGTCGATGTCGCCGACCACGACCACCGGGAACCGCGCGGCGCGCGCGATGCCCATGTTCACGATGTCGGTCCGGCGCAGGTTGATCTCGGCCGGGCTGCCCGCCCCCTCGCAGATCACGGCGTCATACGTGCCCCGCAACTGCTCCAGGCAGTCCGTGACGATGCCGAGCAACTGCTCCTGCCTGCCGCCGTGGTAGCCGCGGGCGCTCATCTCGCCCACCGGCTTGCCCAGCAGCACCACCTGGCTGCTGCGGTCGCTCCCGGGCTTGAGCAGCACCGGGTTCATGAGTGCCGTCGGCTCCACGCGGGCCGCCTGGGCCTGCATGGCCTGCGCGCGCCCGATCTCGGCGCCCTCGCGGGTCACGAAGGAGTTCAGCGACATGTTCTGCGCCTTGAACGGGGCCACCTTCACGCCCTGGCGTGCCAGCCAGCGGCAGATGCCCGCCGTGACCACGCTCTTGCCCGCGTCCGATGTCGTACCGGCGACGAGGAGCCCCCCGCCGCGCTTCGCGCCGCTCATGCGCGCCGCCCCTTCTTCGTCGTAGGCGAGTCCTGCGCGATCCGCGAGATCCGTGGGACGAGCGCCCGGGCCGCCACACAGGCCCCCAGCGCCACCCACGTCACCTGCCGCGACAGCCGTACCGCCCGCTCGATGTCCGCGACCTCCACGGGCCGCCCCTCCTCGCCGTTGAGCACGGCCCGGTGCTCGACCCGCCCCCCGTACGCGAGGGTCCCGCCCAGCCGTAGGCCGAGCGCCCCGGCGAACGAGGACTCCACCGGCCCGGCGTTCGGGCTCGGGTGCTTGGCCGCGTCCGCGCGCCAGGCCCGTACGGCTCCCCGCCGGTCGGGGCCGGCCAGGACGGCGGCCAGCGCGGTCAGCCGGGCGCCCGGCCAGCCCGCGACGTCGTCGAGCCGGGCCGAGGCCCAGCCGTAGCGCAGGTGGCGGGGGGACTTGTGGCCGACCATCGCGTCCAGGGTGTTCACGGCGCGGAAGGCCAGCAGCCCGGGGACTCCGGCGACGGCGCCCCACACCAGGGCCCCGACCACCGCGTCGGAGGTGTTCTCGGCGACCGACTCCACGACGGCGCGGGCCATCTGCTGCTCGTCCAGGGAGTGCGGATCGCGTCCGCACAGGTGCGGCAGCCGCTCCCGGGCCGTCTCGGCGTCCCCGGCGGCGAGTGCGCCGCCGATGGCGCGCGCCTCCCGGCCCAGCGAGGTGCCGCCCACGACGGCCCAGGTGGCGGCGGCGGTCAGGGCGATACGGGCGGCGGCGGGCCGGGAGCGCACGGCGCGGGCGCCCAGGACGCCGATCGCGGCCGCGCCCCCGGCGCAGACCAGGGTGTGTACGGCGCCCCGCGCGCGGTCGTCGCGCCACAGGGCCCGTTCGACGGCGGCGGCGGCTCGTCCGAAGGCGGCCACGGGATGCCCTCGGCGCGGATCCCCGAGGATCCGGTCGCCGATCAGGCCGGCCGTGGCGCCGTACGCGAAGACGCGGTCGGCACGCATGGTGGCAGGTATGTCCTCACTCAGGGTCCGCGCCCTGGTTCGACGTGTCCGGCGGCGAGAGTTCCTGGCTCCCGGTCGCACTCGGCCCGAGCGCTCCGGTGACAGTGGCGGGACCGCGCCGGAATCGCACCGGACTTCCTCTCCATGCCGCCGTATTGGCTCGGGCAGTCCACCACGCACCGCGAAGGCCCGTCAACTCGCCGTTGACCTGCGACGGGGTGACGCGGACGGGCGCGCCGGGGCACGCGGGGGCACACGAAAGCTCCCCCCGGGAGAAACCCGGAGGGAGCCTTCGAAAGGGGTGCCCGCGCGTCAGGAGACGATCAGGTAGATCCCGTAGGCCACGGCCGCCGCGCAGAGCGCGAAGCAGGCGTACGCGCCGCTGCGGGCCAGGGTGGCGGCGCCGCCCTGCTCGGTGGCGGCCTCGTGCTTGGAGAGCCCCATCAGACCCAGGGTGAAGAGGGTCACGAGGGCGACGGTGGCGGAGAGGCTGACACCGAAGACGGAGCCGAGTGCTTCCCAGTCGATCTTCATACCGCTGATTCCTCTGTCGTTCTCGGGGTCAGACCGCGGCGGCCGGAGCTGCCGGAGTCGTGGTCGCGGCCGGGATGGTGGCCTTCAGTTCCTCGTCCGTGACCGCGGCGGTGCTGCCGGCGGCGGCGACGGTCGGGGGAACGGTGACGGCCGCGATCGCCGTGGTGACGACACCGGGCTCGCCGGCCTCGGCCGACGGGACCTCGTTGACGTTGTTGTGGTCCACGACCTGACGGCGGGAGATGAGCCAGATGGCCACGCAGGAGCCGACCAGGAAGAGCGTGACGGCGGCGACGCCGATGTCACCGGAGCGCATGACCAGCTCTGCGCCGGCGGCGACCAGGGCGGCGGCGGGCAGGGTCAGGCCCCAGGCGAGGAACATCCGGGAGGCGGTGGACCAGCGGACCACGCCGCCCTTGCGTCCCAGGCCCGAACCCATCACGGCGCCGGAGCACGCGTGGGTGGTGGAGAGGGAGAAGCCGAGGGAGGAGGAGGCCAGGATGACGCTGGCGGCCGAGGTCTGGGCGGCGAAGCCCTGCTGCGGCTGCAGGTCGGTCAGGCCGCTGCCCATGGTGCGGATGATGCGCCAGCCGCCCAGGTAGGTGCCCATCGCGATGGCCAGACCGGCGGAGACGATGACCCAGACCGGCGGGTTGGAGCCGGGAGCGATGGCGCCGCCGGCGACGAGCGCCAGGGTGATGATGCCCATCGTCTTCTGCGCGTCGTTGGTGCCGTGGGCGAGCGAGACCAGACCGGCGGAAGCGATCTGGCCGGCGCGGTAGCCCTTGGCCGAGGTCTTCTCGCCCATGCCCTTGCCGACCTTGTACGTGACCTTCGTGGCCAGGTACGCGGCGGCGCCGGCGACGATCGGAGCGGCGACCGCGGGGATCAGCACCTTGGTGACGACGACGCTGCCGTTGACCGCGCCCATGCCGGCCGAAGCGACCGCGGCGCCGATCAGGCCGCCCATCAGGGCGTGCGAGGAGCTGGAGGGCAGTCCGACCAGCCAGGTGACGAGGTTCCAGAGGATCGCGCCGACCAGGGCGGCGAAGATGACCTCCGGCTGGATGCCTTCCTCGTTGACCAGACCCTTGGAGATCGTCTTGGCGACCTCCACGGACATGAAAGCGCCGACGAGGTTGAGCACGGCGGACATGGCCACCGCAGTCTTGGGCTTGAGGGCGCCGGTCGAGATGGTGGTGGCCATCGCGTTGGCCGTGTCGTGAAAACCGTTCGTGAAATCGAACACGAGAGCGGTGATGATCACGATCCCGAGGAGAAGCGTTATGTGCTCCATTTACCCAGGCTTCTGTTTGACGTCAGTGGTTAGTGGACCGTAGGCAACCTGGATGAACGGAAGGTGAACTGGCAGGGGCGAGGCGGTGTATCAACACGGCACGGGATCGGGACCTTCGCCCCGATTCGGGTGTGGATATATCGATTAATGCATGTCACGGCGGGGTGTCCGCACCATTACGGGCGGGACTTCCGGTACGCCGCCCCGCGCGGCCGGGGCTCCGGAAGAGACCCAGATCACCCTCGGGAGGCGCCCGCCGGGGCCGCCCGCGCGGACAAGCGGAAGGACTCCGGGACGGCGGCGGAGGTCCTCCGGGACGGCGGCGGACGACTCCGGGACCCGCGGACGCGATGATCTCCTCCGGTGGCCCGCCGCCCCGTCCGCCTCGACACTGGAGCGGTGCGCACCGCTACAGCGACGGCCGCGGCCGTCACCACGACCTTGCTCGGCGCCGGCGCGGCCGTCACCGCCGCCGCCCTCGCCGGCCGGTACGCCGCCGACGCGGCCCTGCGGACCGAGCCCGGCCGCCCGCTCCCCGGCGGGCCCCTGCTCAGCGTCCACTCCACCGCCGCCGGCCGGGTCGAGCTGACCCGCTCGCTGGCCTCCCTGCGCCCCGGCACCTACGGGCTCACCGCGCCCGGGGTGCACGCCGTGGTCGGGCCGGTGCTCGCCGACGCCCCGCACGGGCCCGACACCGTGGTGCGCCGGCTCGTCGCCGTCACCCACGGCAGCCTCGACCCCGGCACCCGCGTCACCCTCACCCCCCAGGTCCACCTCGGGAACCCCGGCTCAGCCCTCGGGCTGGAACACGCCGACGTGGACGTCCCCGGCGAGCTCGGGGCGCTGCCCGCCTGGTTCGTCCCCGCGGCCCGGGACACCTGGGTGATCACCGTCCACGGGCTCGGCGCCACCCGCGAGCACCCGATGGTGGTCATGCCCTTCCTCCACCGCCACCGGCTGCCCGTCCTGGACCTCGGCTACCGCGGGGACCTCGGCGCCCCCGAGTCCCCGGACGGCCTCGGCCACCTCGGCGAGTCCGAATGGCGCGATCTCGACGCCGCCATCCGCTACGCCCTGCGCTACGGAGCCCGCCGCGTCGTCCTGCACGGCTGGTCCACCGGCGCCACCATGGCCCTGCACGCCGCCGAGCGCTCGGCGCTGGCCGAGCGGATCTCCGGGCTGGTGCTGGACTCGCCCGTCCTGGACTGGCACACCACCCTGCGCGCGCTGGCCGCAGCGCGCCGCACCCCGGCCCCGCTGCTCCCGCTCGCCGTCAAGGCCGCCGAGGGCCGTGCGGGCCTGCGCGCCGACCGCAGGCCCCCCGGGTCCGATCCGGCCGCGCTGAAGATCCCCGTCCTGATCTTCCACGGCCCCGACGACGCGCTCGCCCCCTGGGAACCCTCCCGCCGGCTCGCCGCCGCCCGGCCCGACCTGGTCACCCTGCGCACCGTTCCCGAAGCCGGGCACGGTGCGATGTGGAACGCGGACCCGGCCGGATACGAAGAGGCCCTGCGCCGCTTCCTGACCCCTCTCATGTAGGCCGGAGGCGGGCCCGTACCGGAGCCCGGCGCGCGAAACACCGTGTGACGGGTCGTCCGCTCCGACGTCTCCGTCATCTCCGCCGTCGGCGCGGCGCGAGGGTCGCGAGGGGCCGGGCGGGCGGCTTGTCCCGGTCTGTCCATCCACTGCCCCGTGGCAATGGCCGGTTCCGTTTGGGCTTTCGGCCGGTGACGGGCGAGACTGCTCACGTGACGTCCCGAAAGCCTGATGAGCAGTTGGCTCGCGACTCCAGACTCCGACTCGTCGCCCCGCGGTCCGTTGCCACGGCCCGCAAGGCGGTGACCGACCGGCGAACCCGGACCACCCCCAGGCCTCCGGCGGGCACCCCCGCCACGGCCGACCTCGCGAACAGGGCCCGCGCCTCGCTCGCCGACGCCGTACGGCTCGCCCGCTGGGCCGAGCTCAACCTCGGTGCCGGAGACGGCGGCAGGCCCGCACCGCGAGGTGCCCTGCCGGCCGACGACGTCGAACGCGCCGCCGCCGAGCTGCGCCTGACGCCGGGCCAGATCCGGGTCGGCTGGGACCGCGCCCGGCTCTCCGGCCTGGTCGAGGTGCACGGCGGCCATGCCCGCCCCGGCTGGCGCCTGCGCGCCTGGGACCGGGACGACACCGCCGTACTGCGCGGCTGGGTCGCCCTGTTCGACGCCTGGTCACTGGTCCACCCCGCCCCCGCCGACATCGCCCCCGCGGCCGTCGCCGAGGTCGTCGAGGCCATGCCCCAGCTGCTCTCCCTGCTCCAGCTCTCCGCCGGTCCCGTGACCGTCCCCGACCTGCTGGACCTGCTCGGGCAGCGCGTCGACGAACTGCGCGACGAGCGGTGCGAGGTCCCGTACGAGTCCACCGCGCAGGCGCCCGGCCCCGAACAGGCCGCGCCCCCCGTACCGCTCGCCCGGCTGCTGCGCTGGGCGCTCGGCGGGCTCGCCGCCGTCGACGCCGTCACCCTCGGACCCGCCCGGGCCACCCTCACCCCGCTCGGGAGCTGGGCGGTCTGGGTCAAGCTGGAGCAGATCTGCGTCGCCGCGCAGAGCCCGGCCGGGAACATCGAGCAGTCCGCCGCGGCGATGCTGCACGGCTGCGCCCGGCTCACCCCGGGTCCGGCCCGCGCCGAGTACCAGGCCTGGCTGGCCGCCCGGCCCGTCGGCCACGCCGTCTCCGAGCTGCTGCAGGCGGCCCGCGGCGAGGACGCCCTGCTGCGCGGGCTCGCCTTCGAGGCGCTGCGCGTGGTCGGAGCCCCCGCCGAACCCGAGGTCCGCGCGGCCTCCCGCGAGGCGACGCTGCGCCCCTACGCCCTGCTCTGGCTCGCCGTGCACGACGGGGTCGACCCCGACGAGGCGCAGGACGTGCTCACCGCCGAGGAACAGACCTGGCTCTGGGTGGACACCGCGGCGGCCATCGCCGACCACGGCGAGGCCGAGCTGCTCGCCCGCCACCTCGACTCGGCCGTGCGGACCACGGTCCCGCGGCTGCTGGACGAGGTCCGCGCGGTCGGCCATCCCCGCACGGTGCAGGTACTGGTCGCGCTGGCGGCCGCGCACCCCGACCCGGCCCTGGCCAAGGCGGTCCGCCGGGCGGCCTTCCAGGTGCACACCGGCGGCGCGTAGCGCCCGCGCAGCACGTACGGGCGTACGCGCCGCGGGTCAGACCTGCGGCGCGTACGTCCCGAAGCTCCACACGTTGCCCTCGGCGTCGCGCGCCATGTAGTCCCGCGAGCCGTAGTCCTGGTCGGCCGGCTCCATCAGGATCTCCGCGCCGTGTTCGACGGCCCGGCGGTGGTGGGCGTCCACGTCGTCGACGACCACGTAGACCCCGGCCGGGCCCGCCGCCTCCATGGCCTTGTCGAAGGCCCCGCCGCGGCCCTTGCTGCCGAGCATCACCATGCCGTTCCCGTAGGACAGCTCCGCGTGCATCACGGACCCGTCCTCGCCTTCGTACGCGGCGACCTGGGTGAAGCCGAACGCCTCCGTCAGCTGCTGGATGGCGGCCCTGGCGTCGGCGTAGAGCAGGGTCGGATAGATGGACGGAACGCCTGCCATGGCGACCACTTCCTTCGTGCCGGGTGGGGACGGTGGGCGGTGACCCGCGTCACAGCATGGCAGGCGCCACCGACACTCAGCGGAAGGTGTTGCACTGGGCCATGTCGCCCGTGCGGTAGCCCTGGTAGAACCACTGCTGGCGCTGCTCGGCGCTGCCGTGGGTCCAGGACTCCGGGGTGACCCGGCCCTGGAACTTCTCCTGGATCCGGTCGTCGCCGACCGCGGCGGCCGCGTCCAGGCCGTCCTTGATGTCCTGGTCGGTCAGGCTGGTGATCAGCGGCTTGCCCGTGGACTCGTCCGGGGTCTTCGTCGCGTTGTGCGCCCACACCCCGGCGTAGCAGTCCGCCTGCAGCTCGACCCGTACGGCGTTGCTGTTCGCGCCCTGCCGGCCGTCCTGGGCCTTCTGCAGGGTGCCCGTCAGGTTCTGGATGTGGTGCCCG
Organism: Streptomyces sp. NPDC054956; assembly: GCF_053609185.1. Lineage (NCBI taxonomy): Bacteria > Bacillati > Actinomycetota > Actinomycetes > Kitasatosporales > Streptomycetaceae > Streptomyces > Streptomyces sp. NPDC054956. Next base: position 8,540 of record NZ_JBSGXB010000224.1, read on the forward strand.
TACTCGTGGGCGACCACGTACGCCTGGGCGAAGGGGCCGCCGCTCGCGCCGAACTTGGTGCGCAGCTCGTTGAAGAAGCCCAGGTCCAGATAGACCTGCCGGTCACCGGGGCAGTAGAACGGGCCGACCGCCGAGGTGGCCGCGCCGCAGGCGGTGCCCACCTTGCCGGTGAAGAACACCGTCTGCGCCGGGCTGTACTGGGCGCCGCGCTTGGCGAACTCCTGCTTCCAGAAGTCCTGGGTGCTGTTGATCACCGCCACCAGCCGGCAGTCCTCGCGCGCGTTCGCGTCCTGCCCGGTCTTGCAGGTCTGCTGCACCTGGGCCGCGGAGGACGAGGTCGCCGCGGGCTCCGGGCTTCCGTCGGAGAGCCCCAGCTGCTCCGGACCGACCCCGAAGAACAGGCCCATGAGGAGCGCGATGAAACCCAGGATGCCGCCGCCCACCGTGGCCCTCCCGCCCGGGATGCGGCTGCCGCGCACGTCCTTGACCTCGGAAGTGTCCAGATTGGCGTTGTCGTCGAACTGCATCCCGCACCGCCCTGCGTCGTGAAACTAGAGGGGCCCGCGTCCACCCCTGCGGCGAGTATCAACCCGTTCATCCTGATACGCCCTTCGGTCCGGCGGCGTGATCCATGGGCCGAACGGGGGACACGGGGAGGCAAGCGGGACCCGTCCGGCGGCGGAGCGCGTAGGGGCGGACGGCCCGGAAAGTAGTTGCGCACCCCCGGTAGAATGACTCCCATGGCAAATCTCCTCGCGGATTAGCGGCGTCGAAGCATCGCGTCCTGCCCCCCTTCCGCCGTCCCGACCCGCCCTGGAGTATTTCCGTGATCACCGCCACCGGCATCGAGCTGCGCGCCGGCGCCCGCATCCTCATCGAGAACGCTTCCTTCCGCGTCGCCAAGGGCGACCGCATCGGCCTCGTGGGCCGCAACGGAGCCGGCAAGACCACCCTCACCAAGTGCCTCGCCGGCGAGGGCCAGCCGGCCGGCGGCACCATCACCCGCTCGGGCGAGGTCGGCTACCTCCCGCAGGACCCGCGCACCGGCGACCTCGAGGTCCTGGCCCGGGACCGCATCCTCTCCGCGCGCGGCCTCGACGTCCTGATCAAGAAGATGCGGATGAACGAGGAGCGCATCGCCTCCGGCTCCGGCGCCACCCGCGACAAGGCCATGCGCCAGTACGAGCGCCAGGAGACCGAGTTCCTCACCAAGGGCGGCTACGCCGCCGAGTCCGAGGCCGCGACCATCTCGGCCGCCCTCAGCCTGCCGGACCGGGTGCTCGGCCAGCCGCTGCACACCCTCTCCGGCGGTCAGCGCCGTCGCGTCGAGCTCGCCCGGATCCTGTTCTCGGACGCCGACACCCTGCTCCTCGACGAGCCGACCAACCACCTCGACGCCGACTCGATCGTCTGGCTGCGCGACTACCTGAAGAACTACCGCGGCGGCTTCATCGTGATCTCCCACGACGTCGACCTCGTCGAGACGGTCGTCAACAAGGTCTTCTACCTGGACGCCAACCGCTCCCAGATCGACGTCTACAACATGGGCTGGAAGCTCTACCAGCAGCAGCGCGAGGCCGACGAGAAGCGTCGCAAGCGCGAGCGCCAGAACGCCGAGAAGAAGGCCGCGGCGCTGAACTCGCAGGCCGACAAGATGCGCGCCAAGGCCACCAAGACGGTCGCCGCGCAGAACATGGCCAAGCGCGCCGAGCGGCTGCTCTCCGGCCTCGAGGCCGTCCGCGCCTCCGACAAGGTCGCCAAGCTGCGCTTCCCGGACCCGGCGCCCTGCGGCAAGACCCCGCTGACCGCCGAGGGCCTGTCGAAGTCCTACGGGTCGCTGGAGATCTTCACCGACGTGGACCTGGCCATCGACAAGGGCTCCCGCGTCGTCATCCTCGGCCTCAACGGCGCCGGCAAGACCACGCTGCTGCGCCTGCTCTCGGGCACCGAGAAGCCCGACACCGGCACGGTCGTCCCCGGCCACGGCCTCAAGCTCGGCTACTACGCCCAGGAGCACGAGACCCTGGACCCGGAGCGCTCGGTCCTGGAGAACATGCGCTCCTCGGCGCCGGACCTGGACCTGGTCGCCGTACGCAAGACCCTCGGCTCGTTCCTCTTCTCCGGCGACGACGTGGACAAGCCCGCGGGCGTCCTGTCCGGCGGCGAGAAGACCCGCCTGGCCCTGGCGACCCTGGTCGTCTCCTCGGCGAACGTGCTGCTGCTCGACGAGCCCACGAACAACCTCGACCCGGCCAGCCGCGAGGAGATCCTCGGCGCCCTGCGCACGTACAAGGGCGCGGTCATCCTCGTCACGCACGACGAGGGCGCCGTCGAGGCCCTGGAGCCGGAGCGGATCATCCTGCTCCCGGACGGCGTCGAGGACCTGTGGGGCCCGGACTACCGGGACCTGGTGGCCCTCGCCTGAGCCGCTTCCGCTTCTGCCCTCCCCGTCCGTGCGGGGGTGATCCAGTTCCTTATGGATCATTCGGCTCAGGCGTGATCCATCATCTGAGTGAGACGGTCTCGTACCGCGCCGCGCTCGACAACGGCCCCGGCCGCATCCGTATCGATGCGCGACCGGGGTCTCGGCTTTCCCCGTTCCGGCCCCTGACCTGGTGATTCACCCCGGGGGCGCGGAAATGTGACGGAGGTCATGCAGCGGAAGAGAAGATTCCGTTCTGCTCGGGTGTCCACCGCGCGAGAAATGCCGTCGTACCGACCTTGCTGAATGGGTGGCCAGGAAGGCGGGGAGGGGTGATCATGAGAAGTCCAGAGCGCACTTCCCATGAGGAGGCACGGGTGGCCGAAACTCTGAAGAAGGGCAGCCGGGTAACCGGCGCCGCGCGCGACAAGCTCGCGGCAGACCTGAAGAAGAAGTACGACTCCGGTGCGAGTATCCGGGCACTGGCCGAAGAGACCGGCCGGTCCTACGGATTCGTCCATCGGATGCTCAGCGAGTCCGGAGTCACGTTGCGTGGTCGCGGTGGCGCGACGCGCGGCAAGAAGGCGGCTACGGCCTGACCATCGGTTCCGTTTGGTTCCAAAGGTTTTTCCGTACTCAGCTTCATCGGTTCCAGCTCCACCGCCTTCGGTGACCCCCCGGTCGGCTCCATGGTCGGCTGGGTGGTTACTGTGCAGTCACTTAGGCCGAGATCGCGGCCGACCGACCGCACAACCCACCGGAGGCACACAGATGGCTCTGCTCGACAAGGACGGCGTACGGCTCACCGTCGACGAGACGGTCGCCACGGTGACACTGACCAATCCGGCCAAGCGAAACGCTCAATCCCCCGCGCTCTGGCGGGCGTTGACGGAGGCCGGACGGTCGTTGCCGGGCACCGTCCGGGTCGTCGTGCTGCGCGGCGAAGGCAAGTCCTTCTCCGCAGGGCTCGATCGGCAGGCATTCACCCCCGAAGGCTTCGAGGGCGAGCCGTCCTTCCTCGACCTGGCGCGCGGTTCGGAGGAACTGCTCGACTCCACCATCGCCGAGTACCAGGAAGCGTTCACCTGGTGGCGGCGCAACGACATCATCTCCGTCGCCGCCGTTCAGGGGCACGCGATCGGTGCCGGATTCCAGCTTGCCCTCGCGTGCGATCTGCGCGTCGTCGCGGACGACGTGCAGTTCGCCATGCGCGAGACCGGGCTGGGGCTGGTTCCCGACCTCGGTGGCACCCAGCCGCTGACCTCGCTGGTCGGCTATGCCCGCGCGCTCGAAATCTGCGCGACGGGCCGCTTCGTGCATGCCGAGGAGGCCGAGAGGGTGGGCCTCGCGAACCTGGTCGTCCCCGCCGGTGAACTCGACGCGGCGGTCCAGGACCTCACCACGGCGCTGCTCGCGGGTCCGCGGGACGCGGTGATCGAGGTCAAGGCGCTCCTCCAGGGCGCCACCGCCCGGACGTACGACGCCCAGCGCGCGGCGGAACGCGCAGCCCAGTCCCGCCGCCTCCGCGACCTCGCGGGCCTCTCGGACTAGCCGCGACCGGGTATCCCGGGGCTCCCCGCCCCGGGCTCCCCGCGCCCGGCGCTCCCCGCCCGGGGCTCCCCGCGCGCCCGGACACCGGCGGCGCAGACCGCGGTGCCGTGCGGCGCCGCTGCACGGGGGCCGGCCCCGCCGACCCCCGCTCCTCACACGCCGGAGGGGCTGAAAGATCGCCTCAAGCGCCGGCGGGGCTGGATTTGGCCGGCGTCGGCCTGCAC
>NZ_JBSGXB010000225.1:0-12678 GCF_053609185.1 Streptomyces sp. NPDC054956
GTCAATAGCCCCGCCGGCGTTTGAGGCGATCCTTTCGGGTCCGGGCGGAGCCCGGGGAACGGGCGAAGGGCGGGGAGGGGACTTGCCCCGCAGGGCACACCAGCCGCACCCGCCCACCGGCCCGTCGGCCGGGACGGCGGTGGCGGCGGCCCCGGCCAGCCCCCGCCGGCCGGAGTTCGGCGCAGCGGCCCGAAGCCCGGGAAGCGCGCCGGCGCTGAGCGGTGCGAGAGCCGCGTCAAAAGGGGGAGCGCCGCGAGAGCCGCGTCAAGAGGAGGCCGGGCGGCGGCGGGAGCGCCAGAAGAGGTACAGCGCCGAGGCGATCGCGGCCGCGCGCGCGAGCCACGGGAGCATGTCGTGGAAGACCCCGCTCAGCCCCTCGTCCGTCAGCGGGGACCCCCACCGCCCGTTCAGGCGGCCCCACAGCCACACCACCGCCGAGGCGAACACGGCACCCGGCAGCCCGAAGACGACCCACTTGCGCTCGGTGGGCCCCAGCACGCGCGAGGCGTACGCGAGCAGCCAGCCCGCGGCCAGCAGCAGCCAGTAGCCGGAGACCGCGCCCGCGACCAGCGCCACCGCCGCGAGCAGCAGGAACGCGTGCGGCTTCGGCCTCGGCTCCGCCTGAGCACCCCCGCCCGCCGCCTCGGCCTTCGCCTCCGCCTTCGCCCGCCGCCGCTCCCGCAGGTACCCCAGGAGCGTCGGCCGCTCCGCCGCCGGGTCCGCCTGCTCCTCCCCCGCGGCCGCGCCCTCCTTCTCCGGCTCCTTGAGCAGCTCCGGGATCTCGATCCCGCCCGCGAAGCCCTCGACCGACGAATCCGGCGCGACCCGCCACCAGTCGGGCTCCATCGCCTCGCCCTTGCCGAGTTCGTCCATCCCGGCCAGGTGCGGCGGCGCGGCCCCGCGCTGCGCCGGCACCACGGGAGCCGGATCGGCGGCCGGCTGCGGCGCGCCCGGCGCCGACAGGGTGTCCACGACCTCCTCCGGCGTGCCGATCCGCTCCAGGATGCGCCGTACCGCCGCCGCCGTCTCGGGTTCGTACTTCGCCCGCCGCCTGTCGATTTCGTCCCGCAGCCCCGACACCAGCCGCATCCGGTCCCCGGACGACAGGTGCCGACGCTGCGCCAAGTCCCCGACCCGGCTCAGATATTCGTAGACCAGATGGTCGCTCTCGATGCCCACGCCCCGGCTCCTCCCAGACAGCCTGTTGCGAAGGTAGCGCGTGCGCCCGTGGAGCTGCCGAGGGCACAGCGGATACCGTTGACCGGATGGGGACCGGCCGACTGACCGGCCGACGCGACCAGGAGGCGACGACCGTGCCTGACCCGAGCACCGCGGGAAGCGCTCCGCGCTCCCTCGCCGAAGCGCTGCGCGCCCGCGACGACGCCGGACTCGCCGCCCTGCTGCACGCCCGTCCCGACCTCATCAACCCGGTCCCCGGTGACGTGACGCAGCTGGCGACGCGCGCCGGGACCCGGGCCTCGGTGGTGCGCGCGCTGGACCGCCTCGACCGGTTCGCCCTGCAGAGCGCCGAGGCCCTCGCCGTGGGCCCGGAACCCTGCCCGTACGAGGTGCTGGAGTCGCTGCTCAGCGGTGACACCGGGACCACGTCCGGCACGGACAACGGGGCCCGCGCCGAGCTCCCCCGGGCGCTGGCGACCCTGCGCGAGCAGGCCCTCGTATGGGGCGACGACCAGCGGCTGCGCCTGGTGCGCACCGCCCGCGAGCTGCTCGCGCCCTCCGCGTCCCGGCCCTCCCCCACCGGGCTCGGCCCGACCGTCGCCGAGGCCACCGCCGGCATGTCGCCGACCCGGATCCAGGAGATCGTCTCCGCCGTCGGGCTGCCCGCGACGCACGACCCGGTCTCCGCGGTGACCGCGCTGACGGCCCTGTTCACGGACCCCGTACGGATGTCGGCGCTGCTGGACGAGGCTCCGGCGGAGGCCCACCAGGTGCTCGGACGGCTCGTCTGGGGGCCGCCGTACGGGGAGGTGACCCCGAACCCGACGCCCCCGGTGCGCTGGCTGCGCGACCGCGGTCTGCTGCTGCCGGCGACGGCGCGGACGGTACTGCTGCCGCGCGAGGTGGCGCTGCACCTGCGCGGCGGGCTCGCGCACCGGGTGACGGAGCCGCTGCCTCCGGCCGTGCCCGCGCACCGCGAGCACCGTCCACAGCTTGTGGACGCGAACGCGGCCGGCCAGGCGCTGGCCGCGCTGGCGACCGTGGAAGAACTGGTGAAGTCCTGGGAGTACACCGGTCCGCCCGTGCTCCGGGCGGGCGGGCTGTCCGTACGGGACCTGAAGCGGGCCGCGGCCTCGCTCGACACCGACGAGACCTCGGCCGCGTTCTGGATCGAACTCGCCTACGCGGCGGGCCTGCTGGCCAGCGACGGCGAGGCCGACGAGCGGTACGCCCCGACCCCCGCCTTCGACGACTGGTGCGAACTCCCGCCCGCCGAGCGCTGGTCGGTGCTGGCGACGGCCTGGCTGGCCGCCACCCGCACCGCCGGCCTGGTCGGCGAACAGGACGCGAAGGGCCGCACCCTGTCGGCGCTCGGCGCGGACCTGGACCGGTCGGCCGCCCCCGAGGTGCGCCGCCGCGTCCTGCACCTGCTCGCCGACCTGCCCGAGGGCTGCTCCGCCGACCCGGCCGCGCTCCTGGCCCGCCTCGCCTGGGAGCGCCCGGTACGCGGTACGAGCGAGCTGCGCGCCCGCCTCGCGCACTGGACGCTGACCGAGTCGGAGGTCCTCGGCGTCACCGGCCGGGGCGCGCTCGCCGCGCACGGCCGCGCCCTGCTGGAGGGCCGCGATCCCGCACCGCTGCTCGCGCCGCTGCTGCCCGAGCCGGTGGACCACGTACTGCTCCAGGCCGACCTGACGGCGGTGGCCCCGGGGCCGCTGCGCCGGCCGCTCGCCGAGGTCCTGGCGGTCCTGGCCGACGTGGAGTCCAAGGGCGGGGCCACGGTGTACCGGTTCACGCCCGGGTCGGTGCGGCGCGCCCTGGACGCCGGCCACACCGCCGTCGACCTGCAGGCCTTCCTCACCGAGCACAGCCGCACCCCGGTGCCGCAGCCGCTGTCGTACCTCATCGACGACGTGGCCCGGCGCCACGGGCACCTGCGGGTCGGCGCGGCCTCCTCGTACGTGCGCTGCGACGACGACGGCATGCTGAACGAGATCCTGGCCGACAAGCGCTCGTCGGGCCTGGGCCTGCGCCGGCTGGCGCCCACGGTGCTGGCCGCGCAAGCCGAACCGAACGCGCTGCTCGACGGGTTGCGGGCCATGGGCTACGCCCCGGCGGCGGAGTCCCGTACCGGCGACGTCCTCGTCTCCCGCGCCGACGCGCACCGCACTCCGGCCCGCTCGGCGCCCGTCCCGGTCCCCGACGGGCCTCCGGTGCCGGACGAGACGCTGCTGGGGGCGGCCGTACGGGCCATCCGCGCGGGCGACGTGGCGGCGACGGCGGTCCGCAAGGAGCCCGCCCCCTCCACCGGCGTCCCGGGCGAACTCCCGCGCACCAGCGCGGCGGAGACCCTGGCGACGGTGCAGGCGGCCGCGCTGACCGGGTCGGCGGTGTGGATCGGCTACGTCAACGCCGACGGGGCGGCGAGCCAGCGCGTGATCGCCCCGGTGCGGGTGGAGGGCGGCTTCGTCACCGGGTACGACCACACGGCGGACGAGGTGCGGACGTACGCGCTGCACCGGATCACGGGCGTCGCGGAACTGGCGGAGGACCAGGTCTAGGGCGCTGATCCCTGCCGAGATCCTGCCGGGCCCGCGCCGGTCCCACGGTGTCCTCCACCGCCCCTGCCGGGGAAAACCGCTGGCCCGGCGGGTGTCCGGCCCCGCACCCTGGGGCCATGCCCGACATCCCGACCACGGCCGCGGCCGGAGTTCCCCGCCGTCAGATCCGTGCCGCCCACACCGCCGACACCCTCACCGTGTACCAGGCGTACAGCCCCCGGCTGGGGCTCCCCGCCGCCCGGGACGGCCGTTTCCCGCCCGCCTGGAGCCGGGAGCGGATGACGTGGGTCAAGCCGTCGTTCCTGTGGATGATGTACCGCTGCGGCTGGGCCACCAAGGCCGACCAGGAGACCGTCCTGGCCGTCGAGATCACCCGCGCCGGCTTCGACCGGGCCCTGCGGGGAGCCTGCCTCTCCCATCACTCCCCGGCCGTGCACGGCGACCAGGCGGCCTGGAAGGAGGCGCTGCGCGCCTCCGACGCCCGCGTCCAGTGGGACCCGGAGCGCGACCTGCACCTGAACCCGCTGCCGTACCGCTCCCTCCAACTCGGCCTGTCCGGGGCGGCCACGCGGGCCTACGCCGACGAGTGGACCGTCTCCATCCGTGACGTGACCGCGCTGGCCCGGGAGATCCACGGCCTGCTCCGGGCCGGCGACACGGAGGCGGCGCGCGCCCTGCTCCCGGTGGAGACCCCGTATCCGGCAGGGCCTCTGGAGCACCTGGGCGCGTAACGCGCGGCCCGGACACGACCCCGCGCACCTCCGCCCGCCAACGGCCGGCCCGGCCGGGGCCGCTCTCACCTGGCCGCGTAGTCGATCCGCTCCGCCTCGAACGGCCAGACCTCGGCGAGCCAGCGCGTGACGGCCTCGTACACGGTCCTGTCCAGCGCGGCCCGGTCGGCGCGCACCCAGGAGGAGATGTGCACCCGCCGCGGGTCGGCTTTCGAGGGGTAGATGTAGAGGCATCCGACGACGTCGTCCTCCCCCTCCAGGACGCTGTACGTGAACCCCCGCCGCGCGGCGAAGTCCTCGGCGTGGCGCACCAGATCGGCGAGGTTCGCCTCCGCGCTCATCCCCTCCTGCGGCGGCCAGTTCCCGAGGAACCCGGGAGTGGCCCGCACGTGCGCGACGCTCCCGCTCCAGGCGGCGAGGTCCCGCTCGTTGTGCTCGGGCCCCAGGGGCTCCAGCCGGAACCCGTCCCCCTCGAACGCGACGGGCACCTCGAAGAGGTCCGCCTCCGGTACGAATGTCTGCTGATCTCTGCTCATGCGGCGACCCTACGAAACCGTTCCCCCGGCGCCCACCGGATATCGGCCCGCCAGCCGGAGCAGCTCGTCGACCGGCCACTGGTCGTAGACGTGGTCCCCGTACTTGGCGGCCAGGACCCGCCCGTCGGGACCGATCAGGAGGTCCGCGGGCAGCCCGAACCGCCCGCCCCGGGGCCGCGGTTGCGGAAGCCGCTCCCGGCCCCGCGCCACGGCCACCGCCGACCGGGCGATCCCCCGCAGCACCGGCCCCCAGGCCCGCGGATCCAGCAGGGACCGCGGGGAGGACTCGACGCCGAAATCCCGGTAGAGCCGCTGCTCCGGGTCGGCGACGACGGCGAAGGGGAAGTCCGCGGTGTGCGGGCGCAGTTCCTCGGCGGAGGAGTGGAAGAGCACGACCTCGCGGATGCCGGCCGCCTCGATCTCCGCGTGGCGCCGGACGACCGAGCGGAGGTGGAGATGGCAGACGGGACAGCCGGCGAACCGCCGGAACTGCAGGTGGACGAGCCGCTCGGGGTCGGGCACGGGCACTGATGCGCTCCGTCCCGCGACGGCCATGGCGGTGGTGGCGGCCGTGACGCCCGTGACGGCCGTGACGGCCGTGACGGTCTCAAGGCGGCGGGCGGGCACGACGGAACCGGGTTCGAGCATGGGAAACCCTTCCTCGACGGACGTAGGCGTAAGCCGTACGCCTACCCCTCCAGCGTAGGCGTATGGCGTACGCTGTCAACCGTCATGCCGCGCCCCCGCTCACACACCCCGGACCAACTGGCCGCCGCCGCCCTCGCCGTCATCGACCGCGACGGGCTCCCCGGCCTGTCCATGCGCGCCGTCGCCGACGAGCTCGGCATCAGCCCCATGGCCCTGTACCGCTACGTCCGCGCCCGCGAGGAACTCGAGGCGCTCGTCGTCGAACTCGTCCTCAGCGGCGTCGACACCGCCCCGCCGCCCCCCGGACCCTGGCCCGGCCGGGTCACGCTGCTGGCCACCCGGCTGCGGGACGCCATGTGCGCCCACCCGGCCGTCCTGCCGCTCACCCTCACCCACCGGCACCTCTCGCGGAGCGGGCTCCGCTGGTCGGAGACGGTGCTCGGGGTGCTCACCGAGGCCGGCATCGAGGCCGAGGACCGGGTTGTCGCCCTGCGCGCGGTCATCGCGTACGTCATCGGCGCCACGCAGCTCGAACACCTCGGCCCGCTCGCGGGGCCCGGCACCACCGCCATCTCCGAACTGCCCGCGGACGAGTTCCCGTACATGTCCGCGACCGCGCGCGACGCCCGCTCGGTGACCCCGGAGCGCGAGTTCCAAGGGGGCCTGACCCTGCTCCTGAGGGGGATGGCATGATCCGCGGGTGATCAGCGCAGCCACTTCCGCACCCGCCGGCCGGTCCGCCCACGGCTTCGTCCTCCTCGACGTCGACGGCACCCTCATCGACGCCGTCGCCAATCAGCGCCGGGTCTGGGCGACCTGGGCCGGCCGGTACGGCCTGGACCCGGACGCCGTGTACGAGGTGGCGCTGCGGACCCGCCCGATGGAGACCTTCGCGGCCGTCGCCCCGGACCGGGACCCGCACGCCTGCCTGGCAGCACTGCACGAGCTGGAGGACGAGGACGTCCGCACCGGGGTCTACGGAGCCTTCGACGGCGCGGCCGAGCTGCTGACCGCCCTGCCCCCGGGCAGCTGGGGCCTGGTCACCTCGAACTACGGACACCGCGTGCGCGGCCGCTTCGACCGCACCGGCCTGCCGGTCCCCGAGGTCCTGGTCGACGCCGCCTCCGTCGCGGAGGGCAAGCCCTCCCCCGTCCCCTACCTGCGGGGCGCGGCCCTCCTCGGCGCGGCACCGCAGGACTGCCTGGTCATCGAGGACGCCCCCTCGGGCATCCGGTCGGGCCTCGGGGCCGGCATGACGGTCTGGTCCGTCAACAGCCCGACCCCACCGCCCGAAGCCCACCGCCACTTCCCCACCCTCCGCGAGGCCACCCCCGAAATCCTCGCCTTCGCAACCACCCGCTCCTGACCCCGCCGGCACAAATCCAGCCCCGCCGGCACGAATCCAGCCCCGCCGGCGTTTGAGGCGCGGGGGTCCGGGGGCTGGCCCCCGTGCAACGGCGCCGCACCCGACCACACCCGGGCCCGCCGGGCCCGCCGGGGCCGAAGGGGCCCCGGGGCCCGCCCCGAAGCCCCGTACCCCCCAGAACCCCCCACCCAGCGGAGCGATACGGCAGACTGGAGGTTTGGCCGCCCGCGTCCGGGCGGTCCCTCCCACGCCGAAAGGGACGTGCGTGAACGGGCCCCTCATCGTCCAAAGCGACAAGACGCTCCTCCTGGAGATCGACCACGAGCTCTCCGGAGCCGCGCGCCGCGCCATCGCGCCGTTCGCCGAGCTGGAGCGCGCTCCCGAGCACATCCACACGTACCGGATCACCCCGCTCGGCCTGTGGAACGCGCGGGCCGCCGGCCACGACGCCGAGCAGGTCGTGGACGCGCTCGTGGAGTTCTCCCGCTACCCCGTCCCGCACGCGCTGCTCGTCGACGTCGCCGAGACCATGGCCCGCTACGGCCGCCTCACCCTCTCCAAGCACCCCGTCCACGGGCTGGTCCTGACCAGCACCGACCGGCCGGTGCTGGAGGAGATCCTGCGCTCGAAGCGGATCACCCCGCTGGTCGGCGCGCGGCTCGACGCCGACACCGTCGCCGTGCACCCCTCCGAGCGCGGGCAGATCAAGCAGACCCTGCTCAAGCTGGGCTGGCCGGCCGAGGACCTCGCCGGGTACGTGGACGGCGAAGCGCACCCGATCGAGCTCGACGAGAACGGCTGGGCGCTGCGCCCCTACCAGCAGCAGGCCGTCGAGGGCTTCTGGCACGGCGGCTCCGGCGTGGTCGTGCTGCCCTGCGGCGCCGGCAAGACGCTGGTCGGCGCGGGTGCGATGGCGAAGGCCAAGGCGACGACGCTGATCCTCGTCACGAACACCGTCTCCGCCCGCCAGTGGAAGCACGAGCTGATCAAGCGGACCTCGCTGACGGAGGAGGAGATCGGCGAGTACTCCGGCACGCGCAAGGAGATCCGGCCCGTCACGATCGCCACGTACCAGGTCCTGACGACGAAGCGGAAGGGCGTCTACCCGCACCTGGAGCTCTTCGACTCCCGCGACTGGGGCCTGATCCTCTACGACGAGGTGCACCTGCTGCCGGCGCCGGTCTTCAAGTTCACCGCCGACCTCCAGGCCCGCCGCCGCCTCGGCCTGACGGCGACGCTGGTCCGCGAGGACGGCCGCGAGTCCGACGTCTTCTCCCTCATCGGCCCGAAGCGGTTCGACGCCCCGTGGAAGGAGATCGAGGCGCAGGGCTACATCGCGCCGGCGGACTGCGTCGAGGTCCGCGTGAACCTCACGGAGTCGGAGCGGCTCGCGTACGCGACCGCCGAGACGGAGGAGAAGTACCGCTTCTGCGCGACCACCGCCACCAAGCGGAAGGTCACCGAGGCGCTGGTGCGCAAGCACGCGGGCGAGCAGACGCTGGTCATCGGGCAGTACATCGACCAGCTCGACGAGCTCGGCGAGCACCTCGACGCCCCCGTCATCAAGGGCGAGACCTCCAACGCGCAGCGCGAGAAGCTCTTCAACGCGTTCCGCGAGGGCGAGATCAGCGTGCTGGTCGTCTCTAAGGTCGCGAACTTCTCCATCGACCTGCCCGAGGCCACGGTCGCCATCCAGGTGTCCGGCACCTTCGGCTCCCGCCAGGAGGAGGCACAGCGGCTGGGCCGCGTGCTGCGTCCGAAGGCGGACGGCCACGAGGCGCGCTTCTACTCGGTCGTCGCGCGCGACACCATCGACCAGGACTTCGCCGCGCACCGCCAGCGCTTCCTGGCCGAACAGGGCTACGCCTACCGGATCATGGACGCGGACGAGCTGCTGGCGAGCGACTGACGTCGCGCGCGGGCGGCTCCTGCCCCGGGTCCCGCGGGTCTTCGACGACGCGGAGGTCCTCCTCCCGGAGGGAGGAGCGCGGCGACGGAACGTGCGGGACATCGCGTCCGTGGTGGCGGCGGCGCAGGACGACGCCCAGCAGGGCCGCGAGCAGGGGGACGGCCCAGACCCACAGGTGGGGCCAGTCCAGCAGGATCGAGCGGCCGCCGGCGGGCAGGTGCCGGGACCAGAACTCGGCGGAGGCCTGCGGGAGGACCAGCAGGCCGAGCAGTCCGGTTCCGGCGAAGGCCCCCAGCCCGGTCAGTCCGGCCCGGACGCGGCCGGTCAGCAGCAGGTACGGGATCACGAGCGCCGGGGTCAGCGTGATCCCGGCGGCCGTGCCCAGCACGAAGCCCTTGCCCAGCGCGGCGCTCGGCCTTCGCAGGTCCCACAGGACCGCGCAGGCGAGCGCCAGGTTGATCTGGCCGGTCAGCGGGGTCTGGAACAGCGGTTCCAGCCACAGTCCGGCGACGGTGGCGGCCAGGACGGCGCCCGGCCTGGTCCGCAGGCCCGCCAGGCGGCAGGACAACAGGATCAGCAGGGCGAGCAGGCCGGCATTGCCCAGGACGAGCACGGCCTTCAGTACGCCGGCCGGCAGCCAGGCGGCCGGCGTGAACAGGATCGCCGCGAAGGGCGGATACGCGGCGGGCGGACGCCACTCGGCGGCGGAGAAGCCGTGGACGAGGGCATCGGCGGTCGGGACGCGCAGCGCGATGCAGAGCACGCCCAGCGCGAGCAGCAGGCCCGCGACCAGCACACCGGCGCGAGGTGACGGCAAGCGGCTGGTGTCGGGACTCGGGGTCACGGCGTGACCTTAGCGGTTCCGACGGCAGTGCAACGGCACGGACCGAAGGCCGGACGGAGGACCGGACCGGTAGGGCCGGCGACCGAGCCGGGTGCCGGACCGGGCGGGGTGGGTCAGCGGCGTATGACGCCCGCGTCCTCGGCGTATTCACCGAGGACGACGACGCTCACGGCGGCGGCCGCGAAGACCTTGGCCGCGCGCAGGACGCTGCCGACGCCGTGGCGCGGGCGGGAGTCGGAGATGGCGGTGGCGCCGCTCGGGCGGCCGACCTGGACCGGGTTGAAGGTTGCGGTGCTCATGTATCCATGGTGCGTTTTCGCCCGTCCCGGCACATCGCCCCCGGGGCTGAACCTCCGGGCCTCCCGTCTACGACTCCCGACCCATGCCTCCCCCTACGGGCTCTGTCCGAAGGAGGACCCCGCCCCGAACAACACCCGTACGGGGCAGCGCGACCAAGGGTCTTTCGACCCGATTTCAGCCACTTTCGACCCCAGCCCGTCCCCGGCGCGATATTCATTCGCGCGCCGCGGGCCCGATGACTAGAATCTCCGCTCTTGCCGCCTCCCGCCGCGTCACCGGGAGAGCCGCCCGCCGGCCGGAAACCGGCGGGGTCCGTCCCGCATCACGCACTCACCCAGCAGCTGGAGGCAATTCCGTGCCCGCGCACGCCCACGTCACCGATCCCGCCGCCGAGGCGGACGCACCCGCAGCCGAGGCGGACGCAGCCGCAGCCGACGCCGCCGCCGACCCCCTGGGCCGCGAGCGCGCCCACCTCTCCGCCTCCCGCTCCGCCCTTCGCGCGATGCGCGAGGACGTCGAAGCCCTCGACATCCGCGACGTCACGGCGAACTGGGTCAACGCGATCGTCCTCCAGGCCCAGATCGACGACCGCATCAAGGCCCTCGCCGACCTCTCGCACACGCCCCTCTTCTTCGGCCGCCTCGACTACCTGCACGCACCCGGTGCCGAGCTCGCCGAAGGCGCGGAGGGCGAGCAGTTCTACATCGGCCGCCGCCACGTCCACGACGCCGACGGCGACCCGATGGTGATCGACTGGCGCGCGCCCGTCTCGCAGCCCTTCTACCGGGCCTCCAAGGCGGACCCGCAGGACGTCGCGCTGCGCCGCCGCTTCGGTTACACCGGCGGCGAGTTGACCGCGTACGAGGACGAGCACCTCTCCGATCCCGCCGAGGCCGCGGCCACCGTCAGCAAGCTGCTCCAGCAGGAGATCGAGCGCCCGCGCGTCGGCCCGATGCGCGACATCGTCGCGACGATCCAGCCCGAGCAGGACGAGATCGTCCGCTCCGGCCTGTCCGGCTCGGTCTGCGTACAGGGCGGTCCCGGCACCGGGAAGACGGCGGTCGGCCTGCACCGCGTCGCCTACCTCCTCTACGCGCACCGCGACCGGCTCGCCCGCACCGGCACCCTGGTCATCGGGCCGAACCGTTCCTTCCTGCACTACATCGAGCAGGTCCTGCCGGCCCTCGGCGAGCTGGAGGTCAAGCAGGCCACGGTCGACGACCTGGTCGCCCGCGCGGACCTGGAGGTACGCGGCGCGGACGCCGCCGAAACCGCCGTGGTCAAGGGCGACGCCCGGATGGCGGAGGTGCTGCGCCGCGCGGTCCACTCGCACGTGTCGGAGCCGGCCGAGCCGCTGATGGTGGTGCGCGGATCGCGGCGCTGGCGGGTGCCGGCGTACGAGCTCGCGGAGATCGTCGCCGAGCTGCAGAACCGCGACATCCGCTACGGCGCCGCGCGCGACGCGCTGCCGCAGCGGATCGCGCACGCGGTCCTCGTACGGATGGAGCAGGCGGGCGAGGCCCCTGACGACCGCGTCCAGGACGCGGTGGCGCGCAACGCGGCGGTGAAGGCCGTGGTCAAGGCGGTGTGGCCGCTGGTGGAGCCGGCGAAGCTGGTGCTGCGCCTGCTCTCGGACCCGGAGTTCCTGGCGACGCACGCGGACGGCGTCCTCTCGGAGACGGAACAGCAGCTCCTCCTCTGGCAGAAGCCGTTCCGGAGCGTGAAGTCGGCGAAGTGGTCGCCGGCGGACCTGGTGCTGATCGACGAGGCGGCGGACCTGGTGGAGCGCACGCACTCGCTCGGCCACGTGGTCCTCGACGAGGCGCAGGACCTGTCCCCGATGCAGTACCGGGCGGTCGGACGGCGCTGCACGACCGGTTCGGCGACGATCCTCGGCGACCTCGCGCAGGGCACGACCCCGTGGGCCACGCGCGACTGGGACGAGGCGCTGGAGCACCTGGGCAAGCCGGGGGCGGTGCTGGAGGAGCTGACGGCCGGTTTCCGCGTGCCGCGCGAGGTGATCGCCTACGCCTCCCGCCTGCTCCCGTCGATCTCGCCGGGGCTGGCGCCGGTGTCCTCGGTGCGTGAGACGCCGGGCTCGCTGGTGATCCGGCCGGTCACCGACCCCACGTCCACGGCGGCGGCCGTGGAAGCGTGCCGCTCCTCCCTCGCGTACGAGGGCTCGATCGGCCTGATCGCTGCGGACGCGCGGATCCCGGAGCTGGCCGAGGCCCTGCTGGCGGCGGGCCTGCCGTACCTCTCCCCGGGCGAGGAGACGACGGCGGAGTCCCGCCTCACCCTCGTTCCGGCGTCCCTGGCCAAGGGTCTGGAGTACGACTACGTGGTCCTGGACGAGCCCGCGGCGATCGTCGCGGGCGAGCCGGACGAACGCACGGGCCTGCGCCGCCTGTACGTCTGCCTCACCCGAGCGGTCTCGGGCCTGACCCTCCTCCACGCGGCCCCTCTCCCGGCGGCCCTGGCGTAGCGGCCCCTGCGGGGGCGTGTCCCCTACCCGCCCTTCCACCGTTCCCGGGGGCTCCGCCCCAGACCCCGTGCCTCAAACGCCGGCGGGGCTGGATTTGCCGCTGCGCGGCAAATTTCAGC
>NZ_JBSGXB010000226.1:0-12647 GCF_053609185.1 Streptomyces sp. NPDC054956
CGGCCCAGGCCCACGAACGGGGCGTCGAGCTGGTGGTCACCCCGGACAGCGCCGCGATCGGCACCGGGCCGGGCGGCCCGCCCGCCCGGGACCTCGTCACCGTCCTCGGCAACCTCGTCGACAACGCCGTGGACGCCCTCACCGGTGTCCCGGGAGCCCGCATCGCCGTCACCGTCCGCCCGATCGACGCGGAAGACCCGGACGGCCCGGAAGACCCGGACGGCCCGGAAGACCCGGACGGCCCGGAAGACCCGGAGGGCCGGGGCGGTGACCGCGGGCGCGGCCTGCTGCTCAGCGTCGCCGACAACGGCCCCGGCCTCCCCGAGGGGGCGGACGTGTTCCGCCGCGGCTGGTCCGGCAAGGGCGAGGGGCGGGGCCTGGGCCTCGCGCTGGTCCGGCAGGTGGCCCACCGTCACGGCGGCACCGCGGACGCCGAGCAACTGCCGGACGGGGGCGCGCGGTTCACCGTACGCCTGCCGGTGCGCGGGGAGGCGGGCCGGTGAACGGCACGGTGAGCGCGGCCGAGGTGCGGGTCCTCGTGGTGGAGGACGATCCGGTCGCCGCCGACGCGCACGCGCTGTACGTCGGGCGCGTGCCCGGTTTCACGGCCGTGGCGGCCGTCCACTCCCTCGCCGAGGCCACCCGGGTCCTGGAGCGGACCCGGATCGACCTGCTGCTGCTCGACCTCACCCTGCCCGACGGCCACGGGCTGCGCTTCGCACGCGGTCTGCGGGCCGCCGGGCACCCCGCCGACGTGATCGTGGTGACCTCGGCGAGGGACCTGGGGGTGGTCCGCGAGAGCGTCTCGCTCGGCGTCGTGCAGTACGTACTGAAGCCCTTCGCCTTCCCGACCCTGCGCGAACGGCTGCTGCGCTACGCCGAGTTCCGCGCGACGGCGGCGGGCGAGGCGGCCGGCCAGGACGACGTGGACCGGGCCATGGCCGCCCTGCGCGCGCCCGGCCCGGCCGAACTCCCCAAGGGGATCGGCGCGCCGACCCTGGAACGGGTCGCCGCGCTGCTGCGGGCCGCCCCCGAAGGGCTGACCGCGGCCGGGACGGCCGAGGCGGCCGGGATCTCCCGGATCACCGCCCGCCGGTACCTGGAGCACCTGGTGGACACGGGCCGCGCGGCCCGCGCCCCCCGGTACGGCCAGGTCGGCCGCCCCGAACTGCACTACCGCTGGCTGGCGGCTCCGGCCGGGACCGGGGCCGGCTCGGTGTCGAAGGTGTAGAACTTCCGGTGGTCCAGCATGTCGGCGGGAGTCACGTCGTTCCACGGCCGCATGGTGTCGTTCAGGTCCACGACGTTCGGGGTGCCGGCGGCGGGCAGGTACGGCGACTTCGGGTGCAGCGCCTGCCAGTCGGCCCACAGCTTGTCGATGAACGCGTGGTGCATCCAGAACACCGGGTCGTTGGGGGAGACCCCGGTGGCCATCTGGCCGCCGACCCACACGTGCACCCGGTTGTGCAGGTTGGCCCCGCGCCAGCCCTCCAGGTTGTTGCGGAAACCGCTCGAGGAGCTGTTCCAGGGCGCCGCGTCGTACACCGGCATCGCCAGGACGGAGTCCACCTCGGCCTTGGTCGGCAGCTGGGCCACGCCCGTGCCGAGCGCGCGCCGCAGGTAGTTGCGCCCGTCCACGCGGACGGCTATCTCCCACTTGCCCGTCGCGTAGGCGAACGGCCCGTCGAGGACCTGCCCGTCACGGGCGCGTCCGGTGCCGCCGAGGAAGTCGGCGGCCCAGAGCGAGGAGCGGGCCGTGCGGTCCGCCGTCCAGTCCCAGTAAGGCAGGGCCACGCTCGCGTCCACGCTCTGCAGAGCCGCCTCGAACTCCAGCAGAAACCGGCGGTGCCAGGGCAGGAAGGAGGGGGAGCGGTGGCCGACCCGGTCGCCCGAGTCGGTGTCGCTCATGATGAAGCCGTTGTGGGTGGTGACGAAGCGGTCGTAGCGGCCGGTGCGCTTGAGCTCGAGGAGCGCGTTGACGAAGGCGCGCTTCTCCTCGGTGGTGAGCGAGGCCTGGTTCTTGCGGATGGTCATCACATGCCGCCCATCGGGACGAGGGTGGCGCCCTGGAGTTCGCGCACGGCGGCGCGGGCGAGCGAAAGGGTGTCGGAGAACGTCTCGTAGTGGTTGACCACGCTGATCCAGGTGCCGTCCGCGTTCCGCATCACGTGCAGTTCGCGGCCGTCGATGAGGACGGTGGGCGCGCCGGAGGAGTGGTGGCCTCCGTGGTGGCCGCCACCGCCCGAGGCGGGGGTTATCCGTATGCGACGGCCCTGGTAGACCTCGTCGACGGTGCCCGCGGGAGTGGCGGGTGCGGTGGTACGGGATCCGGTGACGGCCGCGTGCGCGGTGGCACCGGCCAGGCCGAGGACGGTGAGTGCGCCGGCAGTGGTGCCCAATGCCTGACGGCGGGTGATCTTGTTCATGGCCCGAGAGGTATCAGGGCGCGGAGAACAGGGGGCCGCTATCCGGACATGCCCGGATAAGTTGCCGATCGAACTAATTGGATGATCTTCCCGTCCGGACCGGCTCCAGTGGCCCGAACGGGAAGACCTATGGGTAAAACCCTACTCGACGGTAAATCCTCCGGCCGTACCGGGAGGGCGTGGAGAGGGTCACACCTCGGAGTCGGCCGGAAGCAGCGTCGGCAACCGGTGAGCCCCTACAGCCGAGTTCATGATGATCTGTCCACTAGAGTCCCGATATGGCCCTCCATGAGACGAAGGACGCACGCTCCCGCGACGCCGAGACGGACGTGTTCGCTTCCGCCCTCAGCGGCGAGATCCTCCCCAAGTACCGGATGCCCGACGACCACTCGCCCAGCGAGGTGGTCTACCAGCTCCTCCACAACGAGCTGCTCCTCGATGGCAACGCCGCCCAGAACCTCGCCACCTTCTGCACCACCTGGTCGGACGACGGGGTCCACCGGCTGATGAACGAGTGCCTCGACAAGAACATGATCGACAAGGACGAGTACCCGCAGACCGCCGAGATCGAGGCCCGCTGCGTCAACATCCTGGCCGACCTGTGGAACGCCCCGCCCGGAGCCACCGGCACCGGCTGCTCGACCACCGGCTCCAGCGAGGCCGCCATGCTCGGCGGCCTCGCCCTGAAGTGGCGCTGGCGCGAGCGCCGCAGGGCCGCCGGACTCCCCGCCGACCGCCCCAACCTGGTGTGCGGGCCCGTCCAGATCTGCTGGGAGAAGTTCGCCCGCTACTTCGACGTCGAGCTCCGCCAGGTCCCCCTGGAGCCGGGCGCCACCGGACTGCGCCCCGAACAGCTCGCCGCCCACGTCGACGAGAACACCATCGGCGTCGTCGCCATCCTCGGCGTCACCTACACCTGCGTCTACGAGCCGGTCGCCGAGATCGCCGCCGCACTCGACCGGATCCAGGCCGAGCACGGCTGGGACGTGCCGATCCACGTCGACGCCGCCAGCGGCGGCTTCGTCGCCCCCTTCCTCCACCCCGACGTGGTCTGGGACTTCCGGCTGCCGCGCGTGGCCTCCGTCAACACCTCCGGCCACAAGTACGGGCTCGCCCCGCTCGGGGTCGGCTGGATCGTCTGGCGCACCGCCGACCTGCTCCCGGCCGACCTCGTCTTCTCCGTGGACTACCTCGGCGGGGACATGCCCACCTTCGCCCTCAACTTCTCCCGCCCGGGCGGCGAGATCATCGCCCAGTACTACCTCTTCCTGCGCCTGGGCAGGGGCGGCTACCGCCGGGTCCAGCAGGCCTGCGCCGACACCGCCCGGTACCTGGCCCGCGAGATCGAGGCCATGGGCCCCTTCACCCTCCTCTACGACGGCGAGGGCGCGCTCCCCGCCGTCTCCTACCGGCTCACCGACCCGGCGGCCACCGGCTTCAGCCTCTACGACCTCTCCGACCGGCTGCGCATGCGCGGCTGGCAGGTGCCCTCGTACCCGCTGCCCGCCGACCGCGGGGACACGGTCATCCAGCGGGTCCTGATCCGCCACGGGGTGACCCGGGACCAGATCGCGCTGCTCGTCTCGGACCTGCGCCGGGCCGTGGAGCACCTGACCGCGACGCCGCCGCCCGTACCGGCCGCGGAACCCCGCTCCGGCTTCCACCACTGACGCGGGTACCCGCGCGTACCCCTTCCGGCCGCGACGGGCCGGCCCGGAGCTTCGTCCAGGAGCCGCTCGGGACCGGGCGGCTCGTCAGCCGGCCGCCGACCAGCGCATGCCCAGCTCCGTGAGGGCGGCCGTCCGTTCCTCGTCGAGGGCAGCGGCGCGCGAGCGCTGGTTGGCGATCCAGGAGCCCAGGCGCAGCTCCCGGTCGCCGACCCGCTCCACGTGCGTGCGCGGCACCCGCAGATGCCGCTCGCGCGCGTGGAACTGCCGGGCCGCCTCCAGATGGGCCGCCCACGCGGCGGCGTGGCCGACGCGCTGCCTCGGCCGGTCCGCGCCCTCGGCCGGGGTCACCCCGAGCGTGTGTTCCAGCAGCCAGCGCTGGGTCCAGGCCAGCCGGTCCCAGGACTGCCGCTGGCCGCGCAGCCACACCCCGAGGTCCTCGCCCTGCACGACGGCCTCCCCGGGGCCCGACGGGAGCCGGCCGCCCGCGTCCAGGTGGACCCGGGTCAGGTGGAAGGCCCGCTGCCAGGAGATCGGCCAGGCCGGACACCAGGACGGGTCGATGGCCTCCAGAGCCTCCCGGCGCTCCTCGGGCAGGGCGCCCGGGCCCTCGCGACGGGCCGCCGCCCGCTGGTTCTTGACCCACACCCCGACCGGGGCGCCGCGCCAGACGGCGTCGACCGGGGGCAGCAGGTGCCCGTGCTCGGCCGCCCAGCCGGCCGCCGCCGCCAGCCCCTCCTCGAAGGCCACGTCGAAATGGCTCCACACCATGCCCAGTGCGTCGAGCTGCGCCGCCCGCTCCCTGCCCAGCGCGCCGCGCCGGTACGTGCGCCGCACGTCCGCGATCCACTGGCCGAGCGGGAACCGGGCGAGCCCGGGCGGCCACGGCTCGCCGGTCCGCGGGGCCTCCCCGGTCTCTCCGGTCTCCGCGGCCGTACCGGTCCGGGCCTCCGCGGCCGCGCCGGTCTCCCGGGCCGCGCCGGTCTCCCCGGTCTCCGGGCCGGCGGGCACCTTGAACACGAACGGCACCTTCAGGTCCCCGGCCCGCGCCGCGTAGATCCGGGCCGCCTCCACCCCCCGCCGCCAGTGCTCGTGCTCCGGGTGCAGGACGCGCAGCCGGATGAAGGCCGCCAGCAGCGCCGGGTCGCGCGGCGTGGAGAAGCTCAGCAGGGACTCCGCTCCGCTGCGCAGCCCCGAGCCGACCGACTGCACCGCCGTACCCCGGGCCGCGGGCCGGCTCGGGGCCTGCGGCTGCGCCAGCGATTCCACGAGCCGGGTGTCGTGCGCCCGCAGCGCTTCGAGCAGCCGCGCGAGGTCCCCGTACGCCCGTGAGGTCAGCATCGTCTCGGGGGACTCGCCCGGCCCCAGCAGGACCGGCACCACCAGGGAGGCGACCTTGCCCTCCCCGGGCCGGATGCGCAGCGCCCGGCCGACGGCCTGCACCAGGTCGGGCATGGAACCCCGTACGTCGGCCCAGAAGACGGAGTCGCACTCCTTGGTGTCCACGCCCTCGCCCAGCACCCGGACACTGCCGAGGAAGGCCTTGTCGGCGACCCGGTCGTCCGCGAACGCGCCCAGCACCCGCCGCCGGTGCGCCGCCGTGTGCTGACCGCACAGCCAGTCCGCCCAGACGGTCCGGGGGTACACCGGCCGCGGTTTCCAGCTCGTGGCGCGCAACCGCGCGGCGACCGCCGGGAGTCCGGCCGCGAACGCCTCGGCCTCCTTGGTCAGGTGGTGGAAGACGAGAGTGCGCCGGAACCCCTGGTCCACCGCCGCCTTGACCAGCGCCGTCTGCAGCGCGGCGAGCCGCACCCCGCGCACCGCGTCGGAACGCCCGTCGGGGCCGAGCAGCACGGCCGCCTGGAAGTCCGGATCGCTGACGTCCACGCAGACCACCCGGTACGGCGCGCAGATCCCCCGGTCGATGGCCTCCGAGAGGGTCAGCGTGTAGCAGCGCGCGCCGAACGGGCCGGCCGCGTCGTCCTCCATCGAGGCGACGAGATCGCCCCGGCCGCGCGCCTTCTCGGCGGCGCCGGCGCCGGTGGTCTCCTCCGGGTACTCGGCCTCCTCGCCGTCCTGCCAGACCCGCGGCGTGGCCGTCATGTACAGCCGGCGGACGGCCGGGATCCGGGTGTTGTCGTGCACCACCGCCCACGGTTTGCCGATCCGTCCGGAGGTCCGGTGCGCCTCGTCGACCACCACGAGGTCCCAGCCGGGCAGCCCCTCCCGGTGCGCGCGCTCGATGGTGCCGAGGCCGAGCGAGGCGTACGTGGCGAACACCGTCACCCGGTCCACGGGCGGGCCCGCCCAGCCGGCCAGTTCGGCGGGGTCGGTGGTGGTGGGCACCCCGGCGTCCTCGCCGCGCAGGGAGCACACGGCGAAGGCCCGGCCGGTCCGGCCGCCCTCGCGCCAGGCCGCCGCGGTCTGTACGAGCAGGTCGAGGGAGGGCACCAGGACGAGGACCCGGCCGGCCCGCAGCTCGTCGGCCGCGTGCACGGCCACCAGCGACTTGCCGGAACCGGTCGCCATGATGACCTGGGTGCGCAGCCCCGTGTGCGGGACCCGGCGCCCGGCGGGAAGGTCGAGCGCCCGCACCACGGCGTCGACGGCCTCACGCTGGTGCGGACGGAGCTTCTGCCTGGCCATGCGCATCACCTCCCCCGTGATCTGCCCGTTCGCTTCCAGCACCTATCTTGCCCCGATTTTGAATCATGTTGGGGAGATCGTGTGCGTGGTGTGCGGGCGGCGGGGAGGTGAGCCGTGCCCCGGTTACATCCGGGCCCCGAAGTTCTGGGTCCACCACGGGCCGCCGGGGCCCTGGTGGATGCCGACGCCGATGTCCTTGAAGGAGCAGTTCAGGATGTTCTCGCGGTGCCCCTGGCTCTTCATCCAGGAGTCCATGACCTGCGCCGGGGTCTGCTGCCCCATCGCGATGTTCTCCCCGTAGGTGGACCAGCGGTATCCGGCCGCGGTCGTCCGCTTCCCCGGGTCGGCCCCGTCGGGGTTGGTGTGCGAGAAGAAGTCCCGGGCCGCCATGTCGTCGGAGTGCCCCTGGGCGGCCGTACGCAGCTGCGCGTCCTCCTTGAGCGGCCCGCAGCCGGCGGCCGCGCGCTCGGAGTTGACCAGCGCGATCACCTGGGCCGCGGTGCCGCTCGGCGGGGCGGGGGCCGGGGCCTTCGGCGGGGTGGACTTCGGGGTCGGCTTCGCAGTGGGCGTGGGGGTCGGGCTGGGGCTCGGGCTCGCGGAGGCGGACGGCGACGGGCTCGCACTGGCGGAGGGGCTCGGCGAGGCCGACTCCGAGGGCGAGGCGATCCCCGACTCGGGGGCCACGAGCGCGGCCGGCGGGACCTCGGGCGCGGCCGTACCCGGCCGGGTGACCAGGTAGGCCAGCCCACCGCCCGCGACACAGGCGGCGAGCACCGCACCGCCGACCACCCGGCGGCGGCCGCGGGCCCGGCGGTCCTTGCGCAGCGAGGCGCGGCCCGTGCCGGGGGAGCCCGCCGGAGCGAGGTGGGTGGCTGCGTCGTGGGCGTCGGCGCCGAAGCCCGCGCCGTCGACCGGGTGGCCGGAACCGGCGTCGTGGCCGGGTCCGGCGGGCAGTCCGGGGCCGCCCGCCTGGTCAGGGGCGTACGCCCAGCTGTCCGTGGCGTGGCCCACAGGGGCGAAGCCGGTCGTCGCGGCCGACCGCACGGCGGCGAGCAGCGCCACCGAGACCGGTACCAGCGCCAGCCCGGCGAGCAGTCCCTCGGCCGGGAGCAGGCCGCTCCACAGCCCGGAGCAGCGCATGCACTCGCGGGCGTGCCGGGCTATTCGCTTGCGCCACAGCACCGACGGCACGCCGTCCCAGCCCGCCGCCACCGACCGCAGGCTGTCGCAGGGCGGCTGCGCGCCCAGGGCCCGCTCCACCACCCGGGCCGACTCCAGCTGCGCCTTCATCCGCTGGACCCGTACCGCCGCGTGCTGCGGGGACAGCTCCAGTGCCGCCGCCATCTCCGCGCGCGTCAGCTCCCCGGCGCATTCCAGCCACCACAGCGACAGCAGGGCCCGGTCGTCGGGCTCCAGCCAGCGGGTGGCGCGGGCCGTCTCGCGGCGCTGGCCCTCCAGGTTGAGCCGTACGACGGTCAGGTCGACGAAGTCGGCGCCGGGGTCGGCCAGCTCCCAGGCGGCCTCCAGACCGCTCTCGCCGGGAGCGCTGCGGCGGGCTTGCCAGTGGGCGCGGACCCGGTTCATGGCGATGGCCACCAGCCAGGAGCGGAAGCTGGTGTCGTCGCGCAGACCGCCCAGCCCGTCGAGCGCCCGCAGCATCGTGTCCTGCACCACGTCGTCCACGTCGACGGACCCGTTCAGGGCCCGCCCGACGATGTTGTAGACGAGCGGCAGATAGGCGCTGACCAGCTCGTCCTGCGCCCGCGGATCGCCCGCGCGCGCCCCCGCGACCAGCGCTGCCGTGTGCTGAGTGCTCATGTGAAGTCCCTGTCCGTGCCGGCGGTCGATGATGCCCAATACCTGGGAGACCGTCGAGAGGGACTCCGATAACACTTATCCGGAGTATGAATCAGGAGCCGGGTTCGGAGCGAGCCGGGCGGCCAGGGCGTCGAGGTCGGGCAGGAACCAGATGTGGTGTCCCTCGTTCGACTCCCGCACGAGGTCGGGCAGGGCCGAGCTCGCCCGCAGGTGGTGCGAGATGTCTCCGAGGACCACGAGCCGGACCCGGTAGTTCACGAACTTCTGCATGATCGCCCCGGCGAGGCCGGTGCTGAGGTCGAAGAAGCGGTCGTCGAACCGCTCCGCCGGGACGGCCACCAGGTCGGTCCGGTAGAAGGCTCCGCCGATCAGCTGGTCGAGGGCGTCCTGTTCGGTGGCGACGGGCGGGCCGTCGGCGGCGCAGACCAGGACCGGGACGCCGTGGTGTTCCACCAGGAGGTCAGCCACGGTGAGCCTCCCCCATGCCGTTGCCCGGGCCGAGCGCGCCGTCGACCAGGTGCAGCAGATCGGCGGTGGTGGCGGCGTCGCCGAGGATCACGATCTTCATACGGGCCCGCTCCTTGTCGTAGACGGTCTGCACGCGCAGCGGATCGGGGGTGTCGCGGGGGGACTGCGCCGCCGCCGTGACCAGGGTGGCGAGCCGGCTCGCCGCGTCCGGGCCCAGCGCGTCGATCTGCACGATGCTCGACACCTCCAGGTGCCGGCGCGGTGCGCCCGGGGAGGCGTCGGAGGCGGTGTCGGTCGTCGTGTCCGCCGGAAGGCGGGTCAGGGCTTCGAAGTCCTCCCGGCTGATCCGGTACTGCTTGCCGATCCGGACGGCTTTCAGCCGGCCGTCGCGGACGTAGTTCCGGACGGTCCGCACGTGCAGCCCCAGCCGCTCGGCGACCTCGCCGACCGAGTACAGCTCCTGCCCCTCGTTCTCCATAGTGCCGAATCCTACCCCAGGGGAGAGGGCGATAGGGAGTGATGAGGAGTGATGGGGAGTGATGGGGCGGGCCGGGTATCCCACGCAGAGGTTGCGGGGGAGCTGATACGGCCCGGGAAAATCGGTTCGGCGCCCGCCGCCGCGCTCCTACTCTGACCCGATGACGGCACCCCTTCACCCCGCGAAGCCCCGCCCCGGCGACCGCATAGCGGTCCTCTCCCCTTCCGCCGGCCTGCCCGGGCTCTTCCCGCAGCCCTTCGAGCTCGGACTGCGCAGGCTCGAAGAGGACTTCGGGCTGAAGCCGGTGGAGTACCCGACGACCCGCGCGATGGGCGCCACGCCCGAGGAGCGGGCCGCCGACATCCACGCGGCCTTCGCCGACCCCGAGATCAAGGCCGTGATCGCCAGCATCGGCGGCGAGGACCAGATCGCCGTCGTTCCGCACCTCGACGCGGACCTGCTGCGCGCCAACCCGAAGCCCTTCTTCGGCTACAGCGACAACACCAACCTGCTCCTGTTCCTCCGGGACTTGGGGATGGTCGCCTACCACGGCGGCTCGGTGATGGTCGAGCTCGGCCGGCCCGGCGCGATGCACCCGCGGACGGAGGACTCCCTGCGGGCGGCGCTGTTCACCCCGGGGGAGTACGAGCTCACCCCGGCCCCGGCCAGCGGCGACGTCAACGGCCCCTGGGACGACCCGCGCACCTTCGATGCCGAACCCGGACTCGAACCCTCCGACGGCTGGTTCTGGCACCAGGGCGACCGGGTGGTCGAGGGCCCCGCCTGGGGCGGCAACCTGGAGATCCTGTCCTGGCTGCTGATGGCCGACCGCGTGGCGCGCCCCCTCGAGGACCGTGCCGGCGACGTGCTCTTCCTGGAGACCTCGGAGGAGATGCCGCGGGCCGAGGAGGTCTACCGCATCCTGCGCTGCATGGGCGAGCGCGGACTGCTGCGGCAGTTCCCGGCCCTGCTCATGGGCCGGGCGAAGAGCTGGTCCTTCGAGAACCGGTTCGGGCCCGAGGAGCGGGCCCGTCACCGCCTCGAGCAGCGCGAGGCCGTCCTGCGGGCCCTGCGCGCGTACGCGCCCGACACCCTGGCGGTGTTCGACGTGGACCTCGGCCACACCGACCCGCAGGTCGTGATCCCCGTCGGGGGCCGCGTCCGGGTGGACGGCCCGGCCCGCCGGATCCTCGTCACCTACTGAGGTCACCCGCTGAGGTCACCTGACGAACATCCAGCCCGGGTCCGGTCGTTGGGGTAGCCGGATCCGGGTACGGGGTGACAATGGTGCTCCCACGGGACGTGTTGGGGCGGCATGTCGGCGTTGCTCTTACGGGGATCCGGCCGGGCGCGGGGCTGGGTCGGATACCTCGGTGCGGTCGGGCTCGGCGCGGGCGCCGTGGCGCTGGCCACGGTATGGACCTCGGGGCCCTGGGCCGCCGGCATCGGCGCGGCCGTCGCCGCACTGTCCGGGCTGGCGGCCGACCGGATGCGGCCCGAGGAGGACACCGGTCCCCGGACCGCCGGGGAGGTGCTGCGCACGGCGCGCGGCCGCATCCCGCTGCTGCGCGAAGTGGACCGGCCCGAACTGGCCGGAGTCCACCCGGCCGAGGCCCCGGGCGAGCCGCCCGCGTACATCGAGCGCGACGCCGAACCGAGGCTGCGGTCCGCCCTGGAGCGGGCCCGGTTCGTTCTGGTGGTGGGGGAGTCCACGGCGGGCAAGACCCGGCTCGCCTACGAGGTGGCCCGCACCCGCTACCCGCGGCACGCCTTCGTCCGCCCGCTCTCCCGCGCCGCACTGCCCGAGGCCGTACGGATCGCGGCGCGGCGACGGCACGCCGTGCTGTGGCTGGACGACCTGGAGGACTACCTCGGCGCGGGCGGCCTCACCGCCGCCCAACTGGCCACCCTGGAAACGGCCGTGACGATCGCGACGATCAGGGTCCAGGAGTACCGGCGCTACGACGCCCGCGAGGAGAGCCGGCTCACCGGCTCCGACCGGGACGCCTGGCGGGCCCAGCGCGATCTGCTCCATCAGGCCGCCGTCATCCGGCTGCCCCGGCACTGGTCCGCCCGGGAGCGCCACAGGGCCGCGGCGCACCAGGACGATCCCCGGATCGGGGCGGCGCTGCGTGCGGGGGAGCGGTTCGGGGTCGCCGAAGTGCTCGCGGCCGGTCCCGAACTGCTGGCGTCCTGGGAGAACGGGTGGGCCCCGGGGGCCAATCCGCGCGGCGCCGCCGTGGTCGCGGCGGCCGTGGACTGCCGCCGGGCCGGACTGCGCCGCCCCGTGAGCCGCGAGTGGCTGCGCGAGCTGCACGCCCCGTACCTGGCGGCCAGGGGCGGCGGCGACCTCCAGCCCGAACCCTTCGCGGAGGCGATGGACTGGGCCTGCGCGGCCGCCTACGCCACGAGCGGGCTGCTGATCGGCAACTACGGCGCCGGATTCACCGCGTTCGACTACCTGCTGAACGCGCCGGGCCACGGCCCGGTCCCCGATCACCTGTGGAGCGGGCTGCTGGCCCGGGTGGAACCCGCCGACGCCTACGACATGGGCCTCGTCGCCCATCAGGAGGGCCGCCTCGCGCGAGCCGTCGAAGCCCTGGACCTGGCCTCGCGCGGCGGTGTCCCCGGCGCCGAACTCCCGCTGGCCATCGCGATCGGGGACTCCGGGAAGCCCCACCGGGCCGCCGCCGACCTCGCCGGGATCTCCCGCCGCCGCGCCGACCGGCTCGGCCCCCGGCACCCCGACACACTGGCCGCACGCCACCAATTGGCCTTCTTCGTCGGTGAGTCCGGGAACCTCCGGGCGGCGGTGTCCAGGTTCACGGAGCTGCTCGCCGACGCCACCGAGGTACTGGGGCCCGACCATCCGGACACCCTCGCGGCCCGCCACCAGCTGGCGTACTTCACCGGGGAGGCGGGCGATCCCCGCGCGGCGGCCCGCCAGTTGGAGGAGCTCCTCACGGACCGGCTGCGCGTGCACGGGCCCGGCCACCCGCAGGTCCTCGCCACCCGGCGCAGCCTGATCTGGTTCCGGCCGGGCGATCCCGCCGAGACCGACCGGGAACTGGCGCGGCTGCTCGCCGAGGCCGAGGCCACCGAGGGGATCGGGCCCGACGATCCGCACACCCTCGCCATCCGGGG
>NZ_JBSGXB010000227.1:0-12640 GCF_053609185.1 Streptomyces sp. NPDC054956
GGGGCTTGGTTACGGGCTCCGCCCGAGACCCCGTGCGTCAAGCGCCGGCGGGGCTTGGTTACGGGCTCCGCCCCGGCCCCGCGCCTCAAACGCCGGCGGGGCTTGGTTACGGGCTCCGCCCGGGACCCCGTGCGTCAAGAGCCGGTGCGGCTGGATTGCGGGCTCCGCCCCGGACCCCGTGCCTCAAGCGCCGGCGGGGTGGGGTGAGCCGGGCTGCGCCCGGGGGCGGGTGCGGGGTGGAAGGTCCGGGTCAGACCCGGGCCGGGGCGGAGGCCGCCGCGATGAGGGCCGACATGACTCGGGTGTCCTTGTCGCGTTCCGGGTGCCATTGGACGCCCATCGCCCAGTGCGCGGGGTCGGCCAGCTCGATCGATTCCACCGTGCCGTCGGTGGCGTGGGACGAGGCCACCAGGCCGCGGCCCAGGCGGTCCGCGGCCTGGTGGTGGTAGGTCGGGACCTCCGACTCCTCCGGGACCAGCTCCGCGTACCGGGTGCCCGGCACCGGGCGGACCAGGTGCCAGGAGACGACCCCCGGAGACACGGCGTGGCCGTCGATGTGCTGGATCAGCGTCCCGCCCAGGGCCACGTTCAGCGCCTGCATCCCCCGGCAGATGCCGAGGAGGGGCGTGCGGGAGGACAGCGCCGCCGTGATGAGCGCCAGCTCCCACTCGTCGCGGACCGTCGCCGCCGGCCCCGTACGGGGATCGCGCGGGGCCCCGTACCGGGCCGGGTCCACGTCCGGGCCGCCCGCGACGACCAGGCCGTCCAGCCGGGCCAGCACCTCCGGCGCCGCTTCCGGGTCGTCCGGCGGGAGCAGCACGGCCGTGCCGCCCGCCGACTGGACGAGTTCGTAGTACCCGGTGGGGACGAGCGCCGTCGGGACGTTCCACACGCCGTAGCGGGTGGACTCCTCGACGTAGGTGGTGATGCCGATGAGCGGCCTGGGCACGGTGGATACCTCCAGGGAGAGGGGGAGGGGCAGGGCGGGGTCAGTCGCGGGAGAGCTCGGCCTCGGCTTCCGCCAGCGCCGCGAACTCCTCCTCCGGCGCGGAGGCCACCAGGTGGTGCCGACTGTAGAACGCGAAGTAGGCGAGGGCGACGGCATACACGGCGAGCGCTATGAAAGCCGCGTCCTTGTCCACCAGGAAGGTGGCGACCAGGGCCGAGAGGGCGAGTACGAAGGCCGCCGTGGAGGTCGCGATGCCGCCCGGGGTGCGGTACGGGCGCTCCAGACCGGGCTCGCGGCGCCGCAGCACGATGTGGGAGAGGGCCATCAGGGCGTAGCTGATGGTCGCGCCGAAGACCGCGATGTTCAGCATGCGCGGGCCGTTCCCGGTGGCGGCGGCGAGTGCGAAGCCGATCGCGCCGGGGATGAGCAGGCCGAGGTACGGGGCCTTGCGCCGGGAGGTCAGGGACAGGAAGCGGGGGAGGTAGCCCGCCCGGGAGAGGGCGAACAGCTGGCGCGAGCCGGCGTAGATGAGGGAGAAGAAGGAGGCGACGAGCCCGGCCAGGCCCGCGTAGTTGACGAAGGTCTTGAGCCAGGAGAGGCCGGAGTTGCCCTCCAGGGCCACGACCAGCGGGTTGCCCGCGTCCTTGATGGCATCGGCGCCGCGCGCGCCGGTCGACGCGAGGAAGGTGATGAGCGCGAGGAGGATCAGGATGCCCATGGAGATCGACAGGGCGCGGGGCATGGAGCGGACCGGGTCCTTGGCCTCCTCGGCGGCCAGCGGTACGCCCTCGACGCCGAGGAAGAACCACATGCCGAAGGGGAACGCGGCCCAGATGCCGAGGAATCCCAGCGGCAGCCACGAGCTCGCGCCGGCGGCGGTGGTGTCGACGGCGATGTTGTCGAGGTTGGCCGGGTCGAACTCGGTGAAGGCGCCGACGGCGAAGACGATCAGCGCGATCACGGCGATGGCGGTGACGACGAAGGAGAAGGTCAGGGCCTCGCCGACGCCCCACAGGTGGATGCCGATGAAGACGGCGAAGCAGGCGAGGTAGACCGGCCAGCCCGAGGTGAGGCCAAAGAGGTTCAGGGATTCGACGTAGTCGCCGATGAAGATGGCGATGGCGGCCGGGGCGAGTATGTACTCGATGAGGATCGCGGTGCCGGTGAGGAACCCGCCCCAGGTGCCGAGCGCCCGGCGGGCGAAGCCGTAGCCGCCGCCCGCGGTCGGCAGGATCGCGGAGAGTTCGGCCAGGGAGAAGACCAGGCACGCGTACATCGCGCCCATCAGGACGGTGGCGATGGCGAGACCGCCGAAACCGCCCTGGGCGAGGCCGACGTTCCAGCCCGAGAAGTCGCCCGAGACGACGTACGCGACGCCGAGGCCGGTCAGCAGCAGCCAGCCGGCGCTGCCGCGGCGCAGGGTGCGGCGCTCCAGGTAGCCGTCGCCGCCGTTCTCGGGGGCACCGTTCTCCGGGGACGTGGTGGGTTCGGGTACGGCTGTCAGCCGTGCGCCGGTGTCGTCGGCCATGTGCGCTCCTGCCTAGGGCAATGGTTGTGGGGCGTACCTTTGCTCTTCGGGAGTGGCGGGCGCAAGACCCCTGCGTTAAACGGGGGTTACGAAAACCTCTCCCCGCCCGCCCCTCCCTGCCCCGTCGCGCCCCGCCCCACCGAGCCCTCGCCCCACCGAGCCCTCGCCCCGTCGCACCCCCGCCCCGTCGCACCCCCGCCCCGCCGCGCCCCGCTCAGGCCAGGAACCCGCGCAGCAGCGCCGCCGTGCCGCAGCAGTGCTCGCGCATCACCTCGCGCGCCGCGTCCGCGTCCCGGTCCAGGACCGCCTCCACCAGCGTGCTGTGCTGCTGCTGGGAGTGCTCCAGGTTGCGCACCAGCAGCGGGATGCAGTCCAGCAGGTCGTTCACCGTCGCGCGGACGGCCGCGTACTGGGCCGTCAGGGTGGCGGATCCGGCGAGTTCGCACAGGGTGAGGTGGAAGAGGGTGTCCTGGCGCCGGTAGTCGGGGAGCGGGGCGTCGTGGGTGGCGGTCAGCGCGCCGAGCAGCCGGTCCGTGTCCGGCTCCGACAGTCCCTGGGAGGCGCACAGTCCGGCCGCGCCCACCTCCAGGACCTCGCGGAAGCGCAGGACGTCCTCGATGTCCACGCCCGCGACCCGCCGGCGCAGCTCCTCTTCGGTGCCCCCGGCCGGGGGGTCGGGGCGGGGCAGCACAAACGTTCCGCCGTACCGCCCGCGCCGGGCCTCCACCAGGCCCTGGTCCTGGAGCACCTTCAGTACCTCGCGGAGCGTCACCCGGCTGATCCCCATCCGCTCGGCCAACTCGCGCTCGGGCGGAAGCCGTTCCCCGCCCGGCACCAGTCCGAGCCGGACCACCTGGAGGATCTGCTCCAGCGCCTCCTCGAAACCGTTGCCCGCCCGTACCTGTCGCAGTACGGGATTGAGCCGCCGGGCGGCCTCGCCCTCGCTCGCCGTATCGGTCATCTCGCCTCCTCCCCTTCCCAAGCAATGGTTCTGTTCAATACCTTAGGCGCATTCGGCTCACCGAAGGAGAGATTCCCGTGGTAGACCGCAAGCCGCCGCTTTCGGCAGAAGAGCTCCGTGCTCTCGTCGCCAGCGGTGAGATCGACACAGTGGTCCTGGCCTTCCCCGACATGCAGGGGCGGCTCCAGGGCAAGCGGTTCGCCGCACAGTTCTTCCTCGACGAGGTCCTCGAGCACGGCACCGAGGGCTGCAACTACCTGCTCGCCGTCGACACCGACATGAACACCGTCGACGGATACGAGATGTCCTCCTGGGACCGGGGCTACGGCGACTTCGCCATGCACCCGGACCTCGCCACCCTGCGCCGGATCCCGTGGAACCCGGGCAGCGCCTTCCTCCTGGCGGACCTCGCCTGGAACGACGGCTCGCCGGTCGTCGCGGCGCCCCGGCAGATCCTGCGCCGCCAGCTGGAGCGCCTGGCCGCGCACGGCTACACGGCCATGGTCGGCACCGAGCTGGAGTTCATGGTCTTCCAGGACACCTACGAGCAGGCCTGGAACTCCAACTACCGCGGTCTGACCCCCGCGAACCAGTACAACATCGACTACTCCGTCCTCGGGACCGGCCGCATCGAACCCCTGCTGCGCCGCATCCGCAACGAGATGCAGGCGGCGGGCCTGATCGTCGAGTCGGCCAAGGGCGAGTGCAACCTCGGGCAGCACGAGATCGCCTTCCGCTACGACGAGGCGCTGACCACCTGCGACCAGCACGCCGTCTACAAGACCGGCGCGAAGGAGATCGCCGCCCAGGAGGGGGTCTCGCTCACCTTCATGGCCAAGTACGACGAGCGCGAGGGCAACTCCTGTCACATCCACCTCTCGCTCAACGATGCCGACGGACGCAACGCGATGGCCGGTGAGGGCCCGGACGCGCACGCCCACGGCGGTATGTCACCGGTGATGCGTCACTTCCTGGCCGGCCAGCTCGCCGCGCTGCGCGACTTCTCCCTTCTCTACGCCCCCAACATCAACTCGTACAAGCGTTTCAGGCCGGGCTCCTTCGCGCCGACCGCCGTTGCCTGGGGCGTGGACAACCGGACCTGCGCGCTCCGCGTGGTCGGTCACGGCCGCTCCATGCGCTTCGAGAACCGCCTCCCCGGCGGCGACGTCAATCCCCACCTCGCCGTCGCGGGCCTGGTCGCGGCCGGGATCTACGGCATCGAGAACCGTCTCGAACTGCCCGAGCCCTGCGCCGGCAACGCCTACACCGCCGACTTCGCGCACGTTCCCACCACCCTGCGCGAGGCCGCCGAGCTCTGGGAGAACAGCGAGATCGCCAAGGCCGCCTTCGGCCCCGAGGTCGTCGCCCACTACCGGAACATGGCCCGCGTCGAACTGGACGCGTACGACTCCGCGGTGACCGACTGGGAGCTGCGCCGCTCCTTCGAACGCCTGTAGGGCCCGCACCGCTTCACCGGAAGAACCGCACCCACCGCACCCGAACGTCTGAAAGGACACCACGTGTCCGACGCGCTGGCCCCCTTCAATCTGAACGTTTTGAATCCGGCCACCGAGGAACTCGTCGCCGTCGTCCCGGCCGCCACACGGGACGACGTCGACGCCGCCGTCGTACGGGCCGCCGCGGCCCAGCGGACCTGGTCGGCGGCCGCGCCCGCCGACCGGGCCAGGCTGCTGCGCCGCTTCGCCGCCGTCGTCGACGGGCACATCGAGGAACTCGCGCAGCTGGAGGTCCGCGAAGCGGGCCACACCATCGGCAACGCCCGCTGGGAAGCCGGCAACGTGCGCGACGTGCTCGACTTCGCCGCCGGGGGAGTCGAGCGGCTCTCCGGCCGGCAGATCCCCGTCGCCGGCGGCATCGACGTCACCTTCCTCGAACCCCTCGGCGTCATCGGCGTGATCGCCCCGTGGAACTTCCCCATGCCGATCGCCGCCTGGGGCCTGGCCCCGGCGCTCGCCGCCGGAAACGCGGTCATCCTCAAGCCCGCCGAGACCACCCCGCTCACCGCGCTGCGCCTGGCCGAACTCGCCCTGGAAGCCGGACTCCCCGAGCACCTCCTGCAGGTGCTGCCCGGCCACGGATCGGTCGCCGGCGACGCGCTCGTCGAGCACCCCGGCGTGGCCAAGATCGTCTTCACGGGTTCCACCCGGGTCGGCAAGCAGATCATGGCCAAGTGCGCCGACCGGGTGAAGCGGGTCACCCTCGAACTCGGCGGCAAGAACCCCAACATCGTCTTCGCGGACGCGGACCTGGAGGCCGCGGCCGCCGCCGCGCCGATGTCCTTCCTGGACAACACCGGTCAGGACTGCTGCGCCCGCACCCGGATCCTCGTCCAGCGGTCGGCCTACGACCGGTTCATGGAGCTGCTGGTCCCCGCGATCGAGAGCGTGGTCGTCGGGGACCCGAACGACGAGAAGACCCAGATGGGGCCGCTGATCTCGCGGGTGCAACTGGACCGCGTACGGTCCTACGTCACCGACGACCTGACCGTGATCCGCGGCACCGCCCCCGAGGGCCCCGGCTTCTGGTACCCCGCGACCGTGGTCACCGGCGTCGACCCCACCGCGCCGGTGGCCGCCGAGGAGGTCTTCGGACCCGTCGCCGTCGTCCTGCCCTTCGAGGACGAGGAGGACGCCGTACGCCTGGCCAACGCCACCGAGTACGGTCTCGCCGGCTCCCTGTGGACCCGCGACGTGGGCCGCGCGCTGCGCGTCTCGCGCGGCGTCGCCGCGGGCAACCTGTCGGTCAACTCCCACAGCAGCGTCCGCTACTGGACCCCCTTCGGGGGTTACAAGCAGTCCGGGCTGGGCCGCGAGCTCGGGCCCGACTCCCTCTCCGCTTTCACCGAGACCAAGAACGTCTTCATCAGCACGGAGGCCTGAAACATGTCCACTGAAGAGATCGTCTGCCGCCGCCTGGTCGGCCGTACCGCCGTCATCACCGGAGCCGGCAGCGGCATCGGCCTGGCCACCGCCCGCCGGCTCGCCTCCGAAGGCGCCAACGTCGTCTGCGCCGACATCGACGAGACCGCCGGCAAGGCCGCGGCCGAGGAGGTCGGCGGCACCTTCGTGAAGGTGGACGTCACCAGCCCGGAGGAGGTGGAGGCGCTCTTCAAGACCGCCTTCGACACCTACGGCTCCGTCGACATCGCCTTCAACAACGCGGGCATCTCGCCCCCGGACGACGACTCGATCCTCACCACCGGGCTGGAGGCCTGGAAGCGCGTCCAGGACGTCAACCTCACCTCCGTGTACCTGTGCTGCAAGGCCGCCCTGCCCTACATGCAGCGCCAGGGCCGCGGCTCCATCATCAACACCGCCTCCTTCGTGGCCATCATGGGCGCCGCCACCTCGCAGATCTCCTACACCGCCTCCAAGGGCGGCGTGCTCGCCATGTCCCGCGAGCTCGGCGTGCAGTTCGCCCGCGAGGGCATCCGCGTCAACGCCCTGTGCCCGGGGCCCGTCAACACCCCGCTGCTGCAGGAGCTGTTCGCCAAGGACCCGGAGCGCGCCGCCCGCCGGCTCGTGCACATCCCGCTGGGCCGGTTCGCCGAGCCCACCGAGATCGCCGCCGCCGTCGCCTTCCTGGCGAGCGACGACTCCTCCTTCGTCAACGCCTCCGACTTCCTGGTCGACGGCGGCATCTCCGGGGCCTACGTCACCCCCCTGTAGGCCGCACCGGTCAGCAGACTCCAGCCGGGCGCCGCGAGGTGCCCGGCTGGTTCCTTTCCCGATCTCATCGAGGAGCAGCATGCACGGAAGATGGGCGGCCCCCCTCGCCCTCATAGCGGTCACCGGCTCCGGACTCCTGCTGGCACCGCCGGCCCAGGCGGCCCGCCCCGGCGCCCACTGCACCACCCCCCGGCTCGCCGCAGGCTGGTACGGGGACAACCAGGCCCGGCTCCAGCAGCTGATCGACGAGTACGGCAGGTGCGGCCCGTACCGGCACGGCCGCACCAAGCCGGTGGCCGTCTTCGACTGGGACAACACCGTCGTCAAGAACGACGTCGGCGACGCGCAGATGTTCTGGCTGCTGCGCAACGGCAAGATCCGCCAGCCGGCCGGGGGCGACTGGACCACCACCAGCCGCTACCTCACCCCGGCCGCCGCCAAGGCCCTGGCCGACGCCTGCGGCGCCCTCGCCGCGCCCGGCGCCCCGCTGCCCACCGGCACCCCGCTGGGCGCGGGCTGCGCCGACGAGCTGAACGCCGTCTACGGCACCGCCGCCACCCGCTCGGCCGCCCCCGCCTTCGCCGGCTGGGACCGCCGTACGATCGAGCCCGCCTACGCCTGGCTGCCGCAGCTCATGCAGGGCTGGACCGCCCGCGAGGTACGGGGCTTCGCAGCCGCCGCCCGGACCGAGAACCTGGCCGCGCCCATCGGCGCCAAGCAGCAGGTCGGCACCTCCACCGCCACCGGCTGGGTGCGCTACTACGACCAGCAGAAGGACCTCATCGGCGGCCTGCAGAAGGCCGGCTTCGACGTCTGGATCAGCTCGGCCTCGCCGCAGCCGGTCGTCGAGGTGTGGGCCGACGGCGTGGGCATCGACGCGGACCACGTCATCGGCATCCGCAACACCACCGCCCGGGGCGGGAAGTTCACCTCCCACCTGCAGGGCTGCGGTTCCGTGAAGGACGGCGCCGACACGATGATCACGTACATCGACGGCAAGCGCTGCTGGATCAACAAGGAGATCTTCGGGGTCCGCGGCGCCGCCGCGGAGAAGGTCCAGCCGGCCGCCCGCCGCCAGGTGTTCGCCGCGGGCGACTCCGACACCGACGTCTCGTTCCTGCGGGACGCGACCGTGCTGCGGCTCGTCGTCAACCGCAACAAGAACGAGCTGATGTGCCGCGCCTACGACAACAGCGACGGCAAGTGGATCGTGAACCCGATGTTCATCGAGCCGAAGAAGCAGAAGGCCGCGCCGTACCCGTGCTCGACCTCCGGCTTCACCGGCCGCGACGGCACCCCGGGGCCCGTCCTGCGGGGCGACACGAGCGTCGTCCCCGACCAGACGGACACCGTCTTCTAGGACCGGCATCCGGTATCCGGCATCCGTCCGGCACCCGATGGCCTAGAGGAACGTGCGGCCCTCGCCCCGGTAGGTCGGGGCGGTGGCCGTCACCCGGTCGCCCTCCACGAGGTGCAGCTCGTCGAAGCGCTCGCACAGCTCGCCGGCCTTCGCGTGCCGGAACCAGACCCGGTCGCCGATCAGCAGGTCGTCGGCCGGGCTGCCGAGCAGCGGCGTCTGCACCTCGCCGGCCCCCTCCTGGGGGTCGTAGCGCAGTCCCTGGGGCAGGTACGGAACCGGCAGCCGGTCCGGACCGGGCGCGCCCGAGGCCGGGTACCCGCCGCCGAGCACCGTGACGACCCCGACACCGGGCCTGCGGACCACCGGCTGGGCGAAGAGCGCGGCCGGCCGGCCGCTGAACGAGGTGTAGTTGTCGAACAGGCGCGGTACGTAGAGCCCCGAACCGGCGGCGATCTCCGTGACCGCGTCCTCGGCCGCGGTCTCCGCGACGCTGCCCGTGCCGCCCCCGTTGACGAACTCCAGGTCCGGGACGACCGCGCGCACGGCCCGGACGGCCTCGGCCCGGCGGGCGGCCAGCTCCTTGCGGGCGGCGCTCTGCATCAGCCGGATGGCGCGCGAGCGCAGCGGACGCCCGGCGAGCGAGTCGCCGACCCCGGCCACGTGGCCCTCGTACCCCATCAGCCCGACGACGCGGAAGCCCGGCCGGGCGCTCACCGCGCGGGCCAGCTCGGCGAGCTGGGCCGGCTCGCGCAGCGGGGAGCGGCGGGCGCCGACCCGGACCCGGCCGCCGAAGAGCCGCAGCGCGGTGTCCAGTTCGAGGCAGACCCGGATCTCCTGCTCGCCGCCGTCGCGGGCCCGGTCGATGAGCTCCAGCTGCGCGACGTCGTCGATCATCACCGTGACCGCGCCGGCCAGCTTCGGATCGCCTGCGAGCTCGGCGAAGCCGGCCCGGTCGGCGGACGGGTAGGCGAGCAGCACGTCCTCGAAACCGGAGCGGGCCAGCCAGATCGACTCGCCGAGGGTGTACGACATGATCCCGGCGAATCCGGGCCGCGCCAGGACCCGTTCGAGCAGCACGCGGCACCGTACGGACTTGCTTGCCACGCGGATCGGCTTCCCCCCGGCCCGGCGCACGAGGTCGTCGGCGTTGGCGTCGAACGCGTCGAGATCCACGAGGGCGAGCGGGGCGTCGAGATGGGCGGTGGCCCGGTCGTAACGGGCCCGGTCGGCGGCGGGGGAGTTCATGGGCGGCAGCCTGCCAGATGGGTGTACCCGTGGGTAGGGGGTTCTTCGAGCACGGTCCGGACTCACGGCCCCCCGGAGGGGGCGCCGCCCCGCCCCGTGCGGGCCCTCCCGGGACGGCCGGGGCCCGCCCGCGGACGCGTAAAGTAGGGGCAGGCAGCCGGACGGAACGGGGGGCGGAGCCGCCGGATGAGTACGTCCACACCGCACAGCGAGGTCCTGACCGTGCCCGACCTGCCCCCGGCCCCGCCCCGGCGGCGGCCCGGACGGGTGCTCGCCGCCGCCGTCTGCGCCCTCCTCGGCCTCGGCCTCACCGGAGCCGCCGGCTACACCACGATCGCCGAACAGCGCGCAGCGCACCGGCCC
This sequence comes from Streptomyces sp. NPDC054956, assembly GCF_053609185.1. Lineage (NCBI taxonomy): Bacteria > Bacillati > Actinomycetota > Actinomycetes > Kitasatosporales > Streptomycetaceae > Streptomyces > Streptomyces sp. NPDC054956. Next base: position 10,096 of record NZ_JBSGXB010000227.1, read on the forward strand.
GTGGCCGCCGACGCCGCCTACCGCAAGGCCGCCTCGCTCTGGCGGGCCGCCCCCGTCGACGCCCTCCTGCCGCCCGTCCTCGACGGGGCGGGCGCCGGGCCCGGCGGCGCCGACCGCACGTGGACCCGTATCGCGCTCGCCCCCGACGCCGAATGCTCCGCCGCGCTCGCCGCCGACTGGCAGGCCCTGCTCGCCCAGTCCGGCTGCACCCGCGTGCTCCGCGCCACCTACACCGACGCCACCCGCAGCTCGTTCGTCACCGTCGGCCTGGTCTTCGCCCCCGCCGACGCCCCGGCGCTGAGCGCCCTGCGCGGCCGGCTGACCGCCCCGCCCGGCTACGGCTTCCCCGACGACCGGCGCGCCGCCTGGACCGCCTCCGTGCTCACCGAGGCGCCCGTCGTCCTCTACGCCGTCTCCGCCTTCACCGACGGCCGCGTCCTGGACGCCCCCCGCCCCGCCGACGAGGCGATGCGCAAGGAAGCCACCGGACCCGCCGCCCAGGCCGGCATGGGCCACGAGGCCAAGGGCGTCGCCGACCGCGTCGGACAGGGCCTGCGGGCCCTCGCCGCCCCGCCCGCCCCGGAGCCCGCCCGATGAGCCGCCGCCGTCTCGTGCTGCCCGCCTTCGCCCTCGGCGTCCTGCTCGTTCCCGCCCTCGCGCCCCCGGCCGCCGCCGACGCCGTCCGCGACCGCCAGTGGGGCCTGACGGCCCTGCGCGCCGAGGAGGCCTGGGGCACCACCCGGGGCGACGGGATCACCGTCGCCGTCCTGGACACCGGGGTCGACTCGGCCCACCCCGACCTGGCCGGCCAGGTGCTCGAAGGCACCGACCTCGTCGGCATGGGCGCCGGCCGGGGCGATCGCACCTGGGCCCGGCACGGCACCGCCATGGCCGGGATCATCGCCGGGCACGGCCACGGCCCGGACCGCCGCCAGGGCGTCCTCGGCGTCGCGCCCCAGGCGAAGATCCTCCCGATCCGGGTGATCCTGGAGGAGGGCGACCCCGGCCGGACCAAGGCCCGCGACAGCAAGGGCGGGGCCCTCGCCGAGGGCATCCGCTGGGCCGCCGACCACGGTGCCGACGTGATCAACCTCTCCCTCGGCGACGACAGCAGCTCCGCGCACCACGAGGCCGGCGAGGACGAGGCCGTCCAGTACGCCCTCGCCAAGGGAGTCGTCGTCGTCGCCTCCGCGGGCAACGGCGGCGAACAGGGCGACCACGCCTCCTACCCGGCCGCCTACCCCGGGGTCATCGCCGTCACGGCCGTGGACCGCAAGGGGAAGAAGGCCGCCTTCTCCACCCGCAACTGGTACGCCACCGTCAGCGCCCCCGGGGTCGACATCGTCATCGCCGACCCCGACCGCTCCTACTACGAGGGCTGGGGCACGAGCGCGGCCTCCGCCTTCGTCTCCGGCGCCGTGGCCCTGGTCAAGTCCGCGCACCCCGCACTGTCCCCGGCCCAGATCAAGAAGCTGCTCGAGGACACCGCCTCCGACGCCCCCTCCGGCGGCCGCGACGACGCCCGCGGCTTCGGCCTGGTGGACCCGGTCGCCGCCCTGCAGGTGGCCGCGGCGATGACCGCCGAGCCCTCGCTGCCCACGCCCGCCGCCGCCCAGGGCACCTACTTCGGGCCCGGTCCCGAGCCGGTACGGGGCCCCGAGCGCCGGGCCCGCCTCGGCGCCCCGGTCGGCGCGGCCGCGGGGCTGGCGCTCCTCGTACTGGCCGGCGTACTGGCGCGGCGCCCCCGGGCCGCGCGGGGGGATAGGGTCGGGTAACTGTGGCGAACAAAAACATCCCTGACCCCGGCTTCTCCGACGACGACGGCTCCGCCGACCCGCGGCTGAGCGCGGCCCTGGCCGCCTGGGCCGAGGACAGAGCCGAGGAGCCGCGGGTGCTGGCCGCCCTCAAGGACGCCCGCCTGCTGGTGCCCGTCGTCGCCGTCCTCGGCGAGGTCGAGACCGACCCCGAGACCGGCCTCAAGCGCGAGAAGACCAGCGACATGGCCGTCCCCACCCTGCGGGCCGGCGACCGGCGGGCCCTGCCCGCCTTCACCTCGATCGCCTCGCTGGCCCTGTGGGACCCGGCCGCCCGCCCGGTGGCGGTCCCGCTGCACCAGGCCCTGGCCGCCGCCGCGCACGAGAAGGCCGACACGATCGTCCTCGACCTGTCCGGCCCGGTCACCTACCAGCTCACCGGCCCCGCCCTGCTCGCGCTGGCCGAGGGCCGCACCGACGCGGGCCCGCTCGCCGACCCCGCCGTGCGCGAGGCCGTACGGGCCGTCGTGGCCGCCGAGAGCGCCGTACTCGCGGCCCACCTGGGCCCGGGGAGCGCGGACGCGGACGGCACCCTGGCGATCGTGCTGGCGGCCGGCCCGCAGGTCCAGGCGGCGGCCCGGCGGGTCGCCGAGGCCCTGGCGGCCGACGAGACCCTGCGCGCCCGCCTCGTGGGCGGACTGGACCTGGCGCTGCTCCCGGAAGGGGCCCCGGCCCCGCCCGGGGAGCCGCTCTTCACGCGCTGAGGACACGGAGAAGGGGAGGACCCGGGC
>NZ_JBSGXB010000228.1:0-12624 GCF_053609185.1 Streptomyces sp. NPDC054956
CCCTTGAGGGGGCGGGCCCGCGGAGCACTCAGCCTGCCGTCTTCACCCGTGCGGGGCCGGCGGATTCGGCGGACTCGGCGAGTTCCGCGGACGCGGCCGGTCCGGCGGGCTCCGCGGACTCGGCGGCCGGGTCCGGATCCGCTCCGGACCGCAGCTCCGGCGCGCGGTCGCGCATCAGCACCGGCACCACCAGGGCGAACGCCGCCACGGTGTACACGACGCTCCACAGCGGCCAGCCGCCGGGCGGGGTCCAGTGCGCCGAGAACGGGATCCAGGGGCCCTTGAGGCCGACCGCGAAGCGCCGCAGCACCCAGAGGAACGCGATCGCGTTCGCCACCGCGAGGCCGGCCGCGCCGTAGCCGACCAGCCGGCGCCAGGGGAAGCCCTTGTCGGACGCCCGCCTCGCGCAGATCATCGCCACCATCAGGGGCAGGCCGACCGCGAAGGGCAGCAGGTAGCGGCCCTGCCAGACCATGCCGATCTTCTCCGCCTGCGCGGCCTGCGCCACCACCGGCACCAGCACGATCGCCACGACCATCCCGATCAGCGCCACCGCTTCGCGCTTGCGGCTGTACAACAGCGCCAGCACGAAGCCCACGCAGATCACGGCGAGCCAGACGTACCAGGTGAAGCGCGGCGCCGGCGTGTCCAGCCAGCCGAAATAGCCGAGCATCTGGTGGATGTACATCTCGGTGTTACCGAACGTCTTGCGAGCCGCTTCCCTCGTGGTGAGCCACCAGGGAACCTTGATCACCGAGTTGTCGGGGTGGGCCGACGCCCAGAGCAGCGCACCGGCCGTGGCGAGGCCGAGCACCCCCGTCCAGACCCACATGGCCTTGGCGCGGAACACCTGGCGCAGCGCACCGCGCTTGGCCAGCACCAGCGCGAAGACGACCGCCCCCGCGAACCAGATCAGCCCGAGCGGCCGGATGGTGATCAGCACCAGGCCGCCGACGCCGGCCCCGGCCAGCCTGCGGTTCAGCAGCGCCGGATCGGGTGACATGGTGATCGACAGCAGGGCCGTCCACAGCAGGATTCCGGCAGCGATCTCGCCGCCGCTGGGGTTGACCATGCCGATCATCAGCAGGGTCATCGGCGTGGCCGCGGTGAGGACTCCGAGCACGGCGAGCGAACGTCCGCGCTCCCGCCCCGCGGCCATGACCACGGCGCCGGCCAGCAGGGCCGAGCAGAACAGCGCCGCCATCAGGCGCATCAGGTACAGCCCCTTGGGGCCGTCGACCAGCAGGCTCGGCCAGCCGGTCAGCATGTAGTAGGCCGGGTGGTAGCGACCCGCTGCGGTGGGGACCTCGACGATCTTCTGGGAGTCGCCGATCTCGGGTGCGCAGGACGCGGCCGTTCCGGCGTGCCACGAGTAGCACTCGTGGTGCTTGGGGAGCTCCGCGTACCACTCCGGGAGCTTTACGCCGGTCTCGGCGAACTCACCGGGAATGCCCGCCACCACGTGCGGGACCATCACCTCGGAGCCGTTGATCTGCCCCCGGGCGACGGCCGCCGCCCGGATGAAGTGCGCGTGCTCGTCGGGGGACGCGCCGAGCGGGGTGGCCGCGGACCAGGAGGCTGCGATGGTGAAGAAGAGGACGAAGCTGACGGCCCAGAGCCTCTTGGGGGTCCGGGCCGACCAGTCGGCCAGCCGCGTCAATGCGGAGATCATGTCGTCCTCGTGATCAAGGGAATGTAGGTCAGCCACGTCTGATCGCCCTCCTTGGAGCACTTGTGCTCCGGGGCGAATTTCGGGCATTTGCCATTCTGCTGACGAATAGTGTGCGACACGTACGGCAGGATGCGGTAAGTGCCGTCCTGGGCCGGCATGTACCGGTCGGCCATCGAGGAGGACACCGTGCCGAGCAGGAGCAACAGCGCACACAGGGTTCCGATGACGGCCCCCTCACGGCCCGGGAAACCCCGGCGTGTCGCGGTGGTTCCCGGGTTCGCGTCGGTGCCCGCGCCCGACCCCGCGTCCGTGGTGCGCCGTTCGGCCAGCCGCTGGGAGACCAGGTGGGCCACCAGCGCGGCCAGGATCAGACCGCAGTAGAGCAGCTGGTTGTTGGTGCGGAGGTAGAGCTGGACCGTCTGCGTCTCGTACATGTGCGAGGCGATGTACATCCGCATCAGCCACGCGGAGATGAACATCGCGGCGATCGTGACCACCATCGGCTTGCGCAGGCCCAGCCAGATCGCGACGCCCAGGCAGACGAAGGTCACGATGGCGAACAGCCCGACCCCGCCGAACTCGCCGGGCAGCGGCCATTCGCCCACCTTGCCCGGCATGTCCGTGCGCCACATCAGGTAGTACGCCGGGTCGGTGAGGGTGTCGAAGGTGAAGTTGCTGTCCTTGGTGGTCTGCCCCTCCTTGAGCATGACCAGCAGGTACTTCCCGGCCACCACCATGAACGCGGCCAGGGCCGCGCCCATGAACGCGGCGCCCTTGAGCCGGCCGGTCTTCCACGGGAAGTACAGCAGCGCGGCGAAGAACACGCCGGCCGCGCTCCACAGGAACCAGCCCGAGTAGGTCAGGAAGAGCAGCCCGAGCAGCGCGCCGAAGCCGGCGCCCTTGAGCAGCAGCGGGCGCCAGTTCGCGGTGCCGCTGCGGCTCAGCGCCACGACCATGGCCACCAGCACCGGCACGAGCACGACGAGGACCGTCTGGCTGTACGGCTTGTAGGCGTCGATCAGCGCGAAGGCCGGTACGACGCCGAAGGCGAGCGCCCGGATCGGGCTGAGCAGCATGCGCCAGGCGAAGTAGGTGAGCGGGCCGAAGAAGGCGGCCCCGAGGATCTGGAGGTCCTTGAAGGCGTAGGCGGTGTTCCCGTGGCGGAACCACTCGGCGTAGTACCCGAGGGTGTAGAGCGGCGCCGGCGGGTAGACCGGGGAGCCCGAAGGCTGCCCGTTGGCCACCATGTGGGCCCACTCGACGATCCGGCCGCTGTCGCCGTTGAGGCCGAACATCGGCCACGGCGTGCCGTGGAGCGCGACCACGGCGCCCGCCCCGACGAAACCGCTGGCGAGGCCGACGATGCCGGCGGCGGATATCCGGGTGGCCAGGTCGAAGTGGCGGCCACCGCGCAGCCTCATCGCCAGCACCACCAGGCCGACGAGCAGCAGACCGAGCAGGGCGAACCGCAGCTGGATCGCGGCCAGGCCGCTGACCTGCGCGATGCGGTCCAGCGGATCGAGATGGAAGCCGCGCGCCAGCAGCGGGAGGACGAGTGCGCCGGAGAAGGCCACGACCGCCTCGAGCAGCAGCAGCGCGCCGCGCGAGCGCAGGAGGCGGCCGGGGCCTGACGCGGATCCGGCGGGCGTGGCCGTCCTGCTCTCGGGATCCGGGCGTGCGGGCACCGGCTCCTCGGTACTGACTGTCACTGAAAGATGTCCCTACTGCTGGTCGGTCCTCGGCCCTGCGGCCGGTCGTTCCTCAGCAAGCCACTGTCCGGCTCGGGCCCCGAACGACCGGCGCTCCGGACAAGGACGCGGACTCAAGGACGGTGTGGGACAGCTTTGACTCTTGCCGCCGCTCATACTATCGGGTGGCACAGGAGCATAGCGGAGCCCCGTGCGCCCGCCCCCGCGGTGGGCACGGCCCCGGAACTCCTGGCGAAACAGGGCCCGGCGCGGCCGTGGAAGGCCCCGGGAAGGCCCTCGAAGGGGCCTGCGGGCGGCCGGCGCCCCGCCCTGGAAGGGGCCGGACCGACCGGCCCGCCGCACCGCCCCGAACGGCCCGCCAGCCCTTCCCTGCACCCCATCCGACCTGGGGTTTTGCCTTTTTCGACGGTAAGATCGGGGACACGGGAAAGGGGTTCGGATGGACCGGAACATACGCAGTGTCGACGATGTGCTCGCCCTCATGGACGGCCTCTTCGCGCCGGAGGCCGACCGCTGGACGACCGGCGGCTCCTCCTGGTGGGACGGCTTCTACGCGGACCGGGAACGCCCGGTCCCCTTCTTCGTGGCGAAGCCCGACGAGAACCTCGTCTCCTACCTCGACCGCGGCCTGATCGCCCCGGGCGGGCGCGCCCTCGACCTGGGCTGCGGCCCCGGCCGCAACGCCCTGCTCCTCGCCTCGCTCGGTTTCGACGTGGACGCCGTGGACCTCTCCCCGACGGCCCTGGCCTGGGCCGAGGAGCGGGCCCGCGCGACCGGGGCGGCGGCCTCGCGGATCCGCTTCCACCAGGGCGACGCCTTCGGCGCGGCCGGCGCCGGGCTCGTGGGCCCGTACGACCTGATCTACGACTCGGGCTGCTTCCACCACCTGCCGCCGCACCGCCGCGTCAGCTACCTGGCCCTGCTGGACCGGCTCCTGGCACCCGGCGGCCGGTTCGCCCTCACCTGCTTCGCCTCGGGCGCGATGGGCTCCGAGCTGTCCGACGCCGAGTTCTACGGCCGGACCCGCCTCGAGGGCGGCCTCGCCTACACCCCCGAAGCGCTCCGGTGGATCTTCGGCGAGCTCACCGAGGTCGAGCTGCGCCGGATGAACGACGAGCCGCCCGCCTCCGGCTCCTTCGGCGAGGAGTTCCTGTGGACGGCGCTGTTCAGCCGCCCGGCCTGATCCGCCGCGCACCGGCCGGGACCCCTCACCGGGGGTCTCAGGCCGTGTGCCGCGCCCCGTCGGGGATCAGGTTCTTCGTCCCCCACGCGCCGAGGGCCGCGAGGGCCTCGTTCAGCTCCCCGCCCAGCGGGGTCAGGGAGTACTCGACGCGCGGCGGGACCTCCTCGTAGACCTCGCGGTGGACGATGCCGTCCGTCTCCAGCTCGCGCAGCTGGGCCGCGAGCACCTTCTCGGAGACCCCCGGGACCAGTCGGCGCAGTTCGCCGAACCGGCGCGGGCGCTGCTCCAGCTCCCACAGGATCGACACCTTCCACTTGCCGTCGATCACGGACATCGCCGCCGCGATCCCGCAGTGATCCGCACCGGGCCGCTGTGCCACCGCCATCACGCACCCCTCCCCACCTGTTGGCTCACCTCGGGGTAACCACCCACTCCGAAGTGCGTACTTGAGCGCCTGTCGGCCTGCCACCAGGCTAATCGTCATGACCGACACCAGCAGGAAAACCCCGCTCACCCTCCTCGGCCTGGGCTCGATGGGCACCGCCCTCGCCCGCACCTGGCTCGCCGCCGGGCACCCTCTGACCGTCTGGAACCGCACCCCCGTCAAGGCCGAGGCCCTCGCGGCCGAAGGCGCCGTCGTCGCCGCGAGCCCCGCCGAGGCGGTCGCCGCGAACGGCCTGGTCGTGCTCTGCCTGCTGGACCACGCAAGCGTCGACTCCGCCCTCGAGGGCGTGGACCTCACCGGCAAGGACCTCGTCGACCTGACCACCGGCACCCCCGCCGACGGCCGCGCCCGCGCGGCGTGGGCCGAGGAGCGCGGGGCCCGGTTCCTCGACGGCGGGATCATGGCCACCCCGTCGATGATCGGCGTCCCCGAAGCCGGCGGGTACGTCTTCTACAGCGGCTCCCCCACCCTCTTCGAGGCCCACCGGGGCACGCTCGAGGTCCCGGCCGGGGCCCGCTTCGTCGGCCCCGACCCCGGGCACGCGGCCCTGCACGACATTGCCCTGCTGAGCGCGATGACCGGGCTGTTCGCCGGGATCTCGACCGCCTACGCGCTGATCGAGGGCGAGGGGATCTCCCCGAAGGACCTGGCTCCGCTGCTGACGGAGTGGCTGGGGGCGATGGGCTTCTTCGCGGGGGCCGCCGCCGAGCGGCTGGTCTCGGGGGACTTCACCACGGGCGTCGAGTCGAACCTGGCCATGCAGGTCGCGGCGAGCGCCACCTACCTGCGGGCCGCCGCCGAACAAGGGGTCAGCCCCGAGCTGATCAGCCCGTACCTGGACCTGATGCGGGAGCGGCTGGAGGCCGATCCGGCGGCCCACGGCGGCGAGGACACGACCGGGGTGATCACGCTGCTGAAGCGCTGAGCCCCCCGGAATCCGGGCCTTACGATGCCCGGCCGTCCCAGTGGGCGGGCGGCGGGCCGAAACTGCCGGCCGGAGTCGGCCCCGCGTCGCCTTCGCCGTGGGCGTCCCGCGTTTCCCGTGCCTGCTCGGGCTGCTCCTGCTCCTGCCCCTGCTCCTCGTCCCCGCCCACCAGGTCCCTGGCCATCAGCGTGGCTCCGGCCACCGCGCCCGGCATCAGGAACACGGCGACGAGCGGCACCAGGAAGGCGAGCACCAGCGGTACGCCGAAGCCGAGCACCAGCGCGCGGCGCGAGCGCAGCAGCGCCAGCTGCTCGGGGAGCTCCATCCGGCGGCGCATCAGGGCGACGGAGGTGAGCTCCTGGCTCAGGAAGAAGCCGGAGACGCAGAATCCGACGGCCGGGACGACGGTCTGCCCGAGCACCGGGACGAAGCCGAGGCCGAAGAGCAGGATGCCGTAGAGCAGCACCCGGCCGAGGATGCGCAGGCTGTCACGGGCGGAGATCCACAGTTCCTGGAGGAGCGTGAGCCCGGATTCGGGGACCTCGCCGCCCTCGCTGCGGTCGACCTGCTCCGAGAGGGACTCGTAGAACGGCTGGCCCACGAGCAGGGTCACGGCGGTGAAGGTGATCACCGCGAGGAAGAGTCCGAGGCAGAAGACCAGGGCGGTCAGGAAGCCGCGGAAGAGCCCGAGCCACGGGGAGGACCAGCCGTCGGCGAAGGGGGTCGCCCAAGCGATCAGGTCGTCGGCGCCGTAGCCGAGGCCGATCAGCGCACCGGCGTACAGGACCAGCGAGACGAGCCCCGGGAGCAGGCCGAAGCCGAGCCATCGTCCGTGCTTCAGTACCCATCGCTGTCCGGCCAGCAGATAGCCGAATCCCCCCGCAAGATCACGCATGGGGGCAGTTTAGTGCGGTGGCCGGACATGCCGGAGGCCGCACCCCGGTGCCGGGGTGCGGCCTTCGGCGATGAAGCCGCGAAGGGTCGTCCGAGGATCAGACCGCGAGCTCGACCGTGATGTTGCCACGGGTCGCCTTGGAGTACGGGCAGACCTGGTGGGCCTTCTCGATGAGGTCCTTGGCGGTGGCGGCGTCCACGTTCGGGATGCTGGCCGAGATCTTGACGATGATGCCGAAGCCCTCGTCGTTCTTGCCGATGCCGACCTCGGCGGTGACGGTGGAGCCGGAGATGTCGGCGTTCTCGTTGCGGGCGACGACGCCGAGCGCACCCTGGAAGCAGGCGCTGTAGCCGGCGGCGAACAGCTGCTCGGGGTTGGTGCCCTCGCCGCTGCCACCGAGCTCCTTCGGCGGGTTCACGACGACGTCGAGCTGGCCGTCGCTGGTGGAGACGCGGCCGTCACGGCCGTTCTCGGCGGTGGCTACGGCGGTGTACGCGACGTCGGACTGCTGGATGGACATGTAAGGAAATCCTCCTGGTAATCGCCGCGACTCGCGCCCACGCGTCGTGGCGGTGTGGAGTGAGCCTAACGGGTGAAGGAAACGATCATCTTTCCGGTGTTCTCGCCGCGCAGCATTCCGAGGAAGGCGTCGGTCGCGTTCTCCACGCCCTCGAAGACCGTTTCGTCGGCGACGAGCTGCCCCGAGCGCAGCCAGCCGGCCACGTCCTGGACGAACTGCGGCTGGAGCCCGGCGTGGTCGCCCACGAGCACGCCCTGCAGGCGCAGCCGCTTGCCGATGACCATCGCGAGGTTGCGCGGACCGGGCGCCGGCTCGGTGTCGTTGTACTGGGCGATGGCCCCGCACAGGGTGGCTCGGCCGTGCACGTTCAGGGAGGAGATGGCGGCTTCGAGGTGGTCGCCGCCGACGTTGTCGAAGTAGACGTCGATGCCCTCGGGCGCGGCCTCTCGCAGCTGGCCGGCGACGGGGCCGTTCTTGTAGTTGAAGGCGGCGTCGAAGCCGTACTTCTCCGTGAGGAGCGTCACCTTCTCGTCGGAGCCGGCGGAGCCGATCACCCGGGAGGCGCCCTTGATCTTGGCGAACTGGCCGACGAGGCTGCCGACCGCACCGGCGGCGCCGGAGACGAAGACGGAGTCGCCCTCCTTGAAGGAGGCCACCTCGAAGAGGCCCGCGTAGGCGGTCAGGCCCGGCATGCCGAGGACGCCGAGGTAGGCGGAGAGCGGGGCGAGGGAGGCGTCGACGGGGGTGGCGTGCTTGGCGTCCACGTCCGCGTACTCGCGCCAGCCCAGGCCGTGCAGGACGTGGTCGCCGACCGCGAAGCGCTCGTCGGCGGAGGCCACGACCTCGCCGACCGCGCCGCCGTCCATGGGCTGGTCGAGCTGGAAGGGCGGGATGTACGACTTCACGTCGTTCATCCGGCCGCGCATGTAGGGGTCCACGGACATGTGGAGGTTGCGCACCAGGATCCGGCCGGGGGCCGGGGCGGCGACGGGAACCTCGCGCAGGGCGAAGTCCTCGGCGACGGGCCAGCCCTGCGGGCGGCGGACGAGGTGCCACTCGCGGCTGACGGCAGGGATCTGGGACATGAGGCGCTCCTGATGGGGGAAGAAATGCTTCACAACGTGAAACAACCATGCGCCTGGATATTTCATGTTGTCAAGTAAATGGGTACGCTGGTTTCATGCCCAGTCGTCGCGCAGACCCCCTGACCGTTGAGGTCGTCGAGCTCATCGGCGACGTCGTGTCCCGCTACCACGAGGAGTACGAGCACGCGGCCGCCAGCCACCAGCTGACCGGTGCCCAGGCCCGCGTGCTGAACCTGCTCTCCCTGGAGCCGATGGCGATGCGCAAGATCGCGCAGAAGCTGAAGTGCGAGCCGTCGAACATCACCGGCATCGTGGACCGGCTGGAGACCCGGGGCCTGGTCGAGCGCCGCCCCGACCCGGCCGACCGCCGCGTCAAACTGGCCGCGCCCACCGAGGAGGGGCTGCAGACCGCCGACCGGCTGCGCGAGTCGCTGGACTTCGCGCGCGAACCGCTGGCCGGTCTCTCCACGGCCGAGCGGGCGGTCCTGCGCGACCTGCTCAAGCGCATGCTGGGCTGAGCCGGCCGCTCACGAGCAGCGGCTCAGGAGCAGCGGCTCACGGGCAGCGGCTCAGGAGCAGCCGAAGATCCAGAACACGCACGTCTTGCTCGGCTTCGGCGTGGGCTGCGGGGGCGTCCCGGGCGGCCCCGACGTGCCGGAGGTGCTCGGCGCGGGCTGCCCCGACCCCGTGGGACTCGCGGTTCCCCCGGGCCCGGGAGTCCCCGGCCCCGGCTTGCCCGACACGGAGGCCGACGGCACCAGCCCGGGCGCCGGACTGCCCGCGGCGGTGCTCCCCGGCCCGGCCGTCTTCGTGGCGACGGCGGTGGCCTTCGCGGTCCCGGGGGCCTTGCCCGACGGCGGCGCCGACGGCGGCGCGGGCGCGCCCGGCCGGCTCGGCAGGGCGTCCGGCTCCTTGGGACCGTCGTCGGTCAGTACCACCGTGGCCGCCCGGTCGGAGCGCTGCCCGTCGTCCGCCATCCGCGCCACCGCCAGCGAACCCACGGTCGCGAGCAGCAGTCCGAGCCCCGTGCCCAGCACGGCCCGGCGGCGTCTGCGGTGCGTGGCCCGGCGGCGCGCACCGGCCCTGCGCTCGTTCGGCACGGACAGCACCACGAGCGAGTCGGCATACACATCGGCCAGCGTGGACTGGGCCGCGGGCTCTCCCGCCACGGTGGCGGGGGCCGCGGGCGCGGCGGGTATCAGGTACTCGGCCGGGGTTCCGCACCCGGCGCACGCCAGTGCGCCGTTGAGGTGCCTCCGACACGCGGGGCAGTAGTTCATAGGGGCCGCACGCTACGTGGTCCCCGGCAACATCCGTATCCCGGAGACGTAAGGATCCTGTGTGGAATCGTTGACTCCATGACAGCGAACCCGACTCCGGGCGCCCGGGGTCCCTTCGGGCCCGCCTCCTTCCAACTGGTGCTGCTGCGCCGGATGGCGGACTTCCAGCCGGGCCTGGCCGAGGAGGCCCGACTGCGGCTCGGAGCCTCGCTCGCGGAGCAGCGGGAGGCCAACAAGCGCTGGCAGGCCATGGTCAGATCCCCGCGCTCGCGGGGCGCCCTGGCCCGCTATCGCTCGGTGCTCGGCCCGCCGGAGGCCGTGGAGTCCCGCACGATCGGCGACCTCACCTGCGAGGCCCTGCTGTGGCCGGTGCCGCTCTGGCCCGATCTGCGCTTCGAGGTGCTCGCCGCGCCGGACGGGGCCGTCTGGAACGAGTGGCTGGTGCGGGCCCCGGGCGCGGGGAGCCCCGTACTGGAGTCGCCGGCCGACCTGCGGCCCTGGTCGGCGACGGTGGACGAGGTGGCGCGGGCCTTCGCGCCGGTCCGGCCGATGGAGGGGACCGCCCCGACGCGGTGGCGGCTGGCGTTCACCGCGTCGGGGCGACGTTGCGTCGCGGAGTTCACGTACGGCCTGCTCCAGGAGGTCCTCGTCGCGGAGGCCCAGGAGCTCGGGGTCCAGGAGCTCGGGGCCTAGGAGCGCAGGAAGGCCCGTACGCCCGCCGAGGTGGCGTCGTCGCCGAGGAGGTCGTTGTGCTTGAGGCAGCCGACGGGGGTGTTCAGCGCGCCGGCGAGCGGGACGCTGTCGTCGGGGTTGACGACCTCGTCGCAGTTGGACCAGAAGGTCGCGTACTTCACCGTGCCGGGGGTCTCGTCGCCGGAGTTCAGGTTCTTCACGACGTAGGACCCGGGGGTCATGTCGCGGCAGGCCTGGTCCCACAGGGCGCAGGCCCAGGCGGTGGAGGTGCCATGGTTGGGGCCGGCCAGGGAGACCCAGTGGTTGACGGTGGCACCGCCGCCGCCGAACTTGACGTACCAGCGGCTGACGAGCGAGCCGAAGGAGTGGCCGACGATGTCCACTCGGGCGGCGCCGGTCTCCCGGCGGACCTGGTCGACGTAGGCGGCGAGCCGGCCGGAGAGCACCTCGTTGACGGACTGGTGGGTGTCGTAGCCGAAGGAGAAGAGCTCGGAGTCGGCGTACCCGTCGGCGCGCAGGTCCTCGCCCAGGGCTCCCCAGACGCCGGGGTCGGCGTTGTAGCCGTGGACGAAGACGACCGGGGTGCGGGCGGCCGAGGCCCCGGCGGAGGCCCGGCCCGAAACCGGTTCCGACATCGTTCCCGCGGCCTGGGCGGGCAGGGCGGGCGCCGCGAGCAGCACCGGGCAGAGCGTCAGGAGCGCGAGGAGTCTCTGGCGGGCCGTCAGCATCGGGTCCCCTTTACCTTGTTACGGGCGAGTAGCACGTTCGGTGCGGGCATGCTCGCGCCTGTCGGGACAGAAATCCACCCCCGTGCAGCACCCTCCGGCACCTCTCCCGCCCCTCCCGTATCCGACGACACCCCCCACCCGGAGCATCAAATCGGGCAATACGGGTAATTCACCCGAGAAGATACGAAGTGTGACCGGCACCCGCCGGTCTTCTTGCGTCAGCGCTCTCGGGAGGATCTGCCGTGACCGTCAGTCTTGAGCAGTTGCGCCGCTGCCACGTCGCCGTCGACCTCGGAGCGGCCAGGACCCGCGTGTACGTCAAGGGAGCCGGTCTCGTCGTGGACGAGCCGAGCGTCGCCGCGGTGAACACGCGGACCGGCGCCCTCATCGCCGTCGGCACCTTCGCCGAACGGATGACCGGCCGCACGCCCGACTACATCCGTGTCGTACGCCCCGTCTCCGGCGGCACCGTCGTGGACATCGAGATGGCCCAGCGCATGCTGCGCCACCTCCTCGGCGAGAAGCTGCGGCGCGCCCTGCGCCGCAAGCCCCGGCTGCGGGCCGCCGCCTGCACCCCCCACGACGCCGACCCGCTGGCCCAGCGGGCGGCGGTGGAGACGATGGTCGGCCTCGGCGCCCGCCGCGTCGAACTCGTCGACACCCTGATCGCGGCCGCCGTCGGCTGCGGACTGCCCGTGGAGCAGCCGACCGCGACGATGATCATGGTGTGCGGGGCCGCGGCCACCCAGGTGGCCGTCCTGTCGCTCGGCTCGATCGTCACCGCCCAGCGGATCCCCGTCGGCGGCGAGGCCATCGACCACGCCGTGGTCCAGCACCTGCGCCACGCGCACGAGCTCATGCTGCCCAGCCAGGCCGTCCGCCCGCTGCAACTGGCCCTGCACGGCAACGGCATCACCGCCGGAGGCCCCACCTCCACCCTCATCCACGGCCGCGACGTGGCCACCGGGCTCGCCCGCTCCGTCCACGTGGACACCGCGGCCGTCCGGGACGCCATCCACACCCCGCTGACCGCCGTGCTCGACGGCATCGGCAAGGTGCTGCGCGACTGCCCGCCCGACCTGGTGGCGGACCTGACGGACCGAGGGATCATGATGGTGGGCGGCAGCGCCCTGCTGCCGGGCCTGGACCAGATGCTCCGCGACGCCACCGGAATGCCCGTGGCCATCGCGGAACGGCCCGACGTCTGCGCGGTACTGGGCCTCGGCATGATGCTCGAAGGGAAGATCGCCCCCATGGTTCTGAACCCGCTGGCCGAATGACGCACGCCGCGCCATCCCCCCATGACGGCGAGGTCCGGCAGCCCTCCACCCTGCCCGTCCTCCTGGAGGCGGTGCTCAGCGTCGGCTCGGAACTCGAGCTGCGCACCACCCTCCAGCACATCGTGGACTCCGCGGCCGACCTGTGCGCGGCCCGCTACGGCGCGCTCGGGGTCGTCGACCCCCAGGCCGCCGTGGATTCCCAGAGGGTT
>NZ_JBSGXB010000229.1:0-12560 GCF_053609185.1 Streptomyces sp. NPDC054956
GTGTTGCCGTGATCGCGGCCCTCGGTGCGGTACGTCAGCCCCTCGGCGCGGGCGCTCGCGGCGACGTGCTCCTCGGGCGGGGCGGCCAGACGGATGCGGGAGGCGATCAGGATCGCCCTCCTCCTGGTCTGCGGTACGCCGTAGTCGGCCGCGTTCAGGATGCCGCTCCAGGTGGAGAACCCCCAGGCGCGCAGCACGGCGGCGTACTGCTTCCACAACGGTGCGACGTCGGGCACCTCCTCCATCAGTACCCACTCCGGCTCGCCCACGGTGTGGAGGGCATGGAGGTATCGCATCGGCTCGGCGGCCAGTAGCGACCGCGGGTCCTGGCAGGCGGCAAGCAGCTGGGGCCGGCTGTCGCGGCCGACCGCGAGGTCGGCAACCGCCTGGTGGACAAGGGGCTGGTCGACAAGACCGAGGCGCTTGCCGGCCATGCTCCATGCCTGGCAGGGCGGGCTCGCTATCAGCCCGCGGGTCCGCCCCACGAAGGGCCGGACCGGGTAGAGCGCTACGTCCGTGCGGATCGTGGTCTGCCCGGCTGCTGCGCGAGTCTTGCAGGCCCATTCGTCCCACTCCAGGCCGACGTCGCGCACACCCAGGACGTGCAGGGCGTGCCCCCAGCCGCCCGGACCGGCGAAGAGGTCCACGATGAGGTCTCTCATACGGCCAGTCCGAAGTCGTCCCGGACCGGTTCGGGCTGCTCACCCCGGCAGGCCCACGGCGAGCATCCGTCCACGACACCGGCTTCGAGAGCCTCCGCGTCCGGACCGGCGGGGGCGGCGATCTCGCGTTCAAGGCGGTCGAGGTGCTCGTACACCTTCTTGGGTTCCCAGCCGGTGTCCGCGAAGACCGCGACGTCGATCTTGGGGAGGGTGCCGTCCGCGGACATGCACCACAGGGCCGAACTTTGTACCCCGGCACTCAGTGAAAGGGCGCGCAGGGCCGGGCGGAGGGTGGTGGCCGCGGTGCTTGTGGCCGGCTGGTGCGGCGCGGTGGAGGTCTTGGTGGTCGTGGGGATGGCGGGTCCTTGCGGGTGGTGCCGCCCGCGGCGTGGGCGGCGTCGGTCATGGGCGGGAAGAGGGGGAGACGGTTCCGTCAACGGCTTCGTGTCGGCGCCGTCGTGGCGGGCGCTGGGGGTACGGCAGGGGTGGCGTACACCGGGGTGGTGGGGGGAGCCGCGAGGAGGGCGGCGACGGCGGTCGCTCCGCTGGCGGTGAGGCGGATGCGGTCCTGGGCTGGGCCGTTGTCGTAAGCCGGTGGCGCGGTGGCAGGCTCGCGCGTGATCAAGCCCTTGCTTTCCAGGGAGCGCAGGGTGCTGATCCGGACGCGGCCGTCGCGGCTGTGGACGTACTGCCGCCCCAGGCTCTGGGTCATCACGACGTGGCCGCGGGCGGCTGCGTGGAGAGCAGCGAGTTCGGCTGCGGCCAGGCCGTCGGATGCGCCTGCCGCGGCAGGCCGGCGCCGTTGCGTTTCCCGGGCGATGCCGGTGGCGGACTCGACGGCTGCCTCCGGAGCGAGTGCGGTCAGCTCCTGCGCCAGCTGCACCTGGCGGTCGACGCCGTCGGGCGGCCCGGTGCGTTCGGGGTCCGCTAGGGATGCGGCGATGACCACGGCCTGCGCTTCGGCCAGGTGGCGGGCAGCTTCGCTGCTGAGGTAGGCGATCTGCTTGATCCTTACCGTGGCGTCGATCAGGTCGGCGCTCGCGTACAGCTGCTGGTCCTGGACGGCTTTGACGGCCGCGAGGGACTCGTGGTCCAGCTGCGCCGCGGAGTTGGCGTGTGCACCCAGGTCTGGACCGGAGGCGGGGGTGGGTCGGAAGAGGGCGAGGGCGTCGTTGTGCCGGGCGTAGTTGCCAGCCAAGGAGAGGAGGAGTTCGACGGGTGTGCGGGGCTCGGGCACGTCGAACAACTGGTCGTCGGTGGGCTCGGTCATAGGCAGGAAGGGCCTTCGGGTGGGGCCGGGTGCCGAAACGCTCGGGACGCGGCGGGGCGGGAGCCGGGAAGTCCGGCAGGGGCGGGGAGGCGGGCCTCAGCAATGCGCGGGAAGTGCCACGTTCAGGGCTGCCGCCGAGGTCGGCTTCAGAGCCGGGATCGTGCAGCTGATGCGGCAGGCGCAGGGAGGCTGGGTGCCGGCGCGGCGGGCGTGCCGGGCTGCGTGAAGGCAGGGGCTAGCTGTTGGAGTTCGCTGGCCAGGTGCTGGGCGAGTGCCTGGCTGGTGACGAGACGGGCGTGCACCGTCTCTGGCAGTCGGTTCCAGCGGGCTTGGAGTCGGGCCCGTTCGATGAGCGCGGCGGCGGCCTCCAACTGGGCAGAGACCAGGCCGAGCACTGCCTCTTGGTCGTCGTCGTGACCGGTGGCCTGGAGCAGCTCGTCCAGTGCACCTGGCAGCGGCGGGCGTTCGAGCGGAAGGCCGTACAGCTGGGCGTGCAGTGTGTTGGCGAGGCCGAGCACGGGTCCGCCGGAGGAACGGAAGTCGTAGCGGGACTCGGCGCTGCGCAGCAGGCCGAAGCTGACGGTCACGACGTGCGGCGGAGGCGGCGGGCTGGCGGAGATGCGGGTGGCGAGGGCGCGTGCGATGTCGGCGGGGGTGGGTGCGCCGACGTGGTTGGTGGGGGGCGTGAGATCTCCTGGTCGGTACGGGGGCGGTGGGTGTGGTCCGGCCGCTCAGCGGCGGGCAACCGTGGGGCCTGCCGAGTTCGTTCTTGCCGGAGCGGGGGCCGTGGCGGTGACGGAGCGGACCCGACGGGTACTGGCTGCGAGCAGAGCCTGGACACCGGCGGTGGTGAGCCGCAGACCGAATCGGTCCTGGTGTTCCGGGAGCGGCGTGACGGTGATGAGCTGTTTGGCGGCGAGGGTGTCGACCGTGGCCGGCAGGA
Organism: Streptomyces sp. NPDC054956; assembly: GCF_053609185.1. NCBI lineage: Bacteria > Bacillati > Actinomycetota > Actinomycetes > Kitasatosporales > Streptomycetaceae > Streptomyces > Streptomyces sp. NPDC054956. The sequence goes on from NZ_JBSGXB010000229.1 coordinate 2,876, forward strand.
CGTGGGCGGACAGTGGGGATACCACCTCCCGGATGCCGTAGCGCTCGCGGAAAACGCCGTCGCCCCGCGCCAGGGAGAGGCGAGCCCTTTGCGTTGGGCGTCGCTGATCGTGACGGTCTTGCCTCCCGGGCTCAGGCCCTCCCGCGCGGCACGTATCTGGGCGTAGAGGAGGCCGTCGTGCCGCAGCAGGGCGGCGCGGATCTGATCGACGGCCGACGGTGCTCGGGACAGCGGGGCGCGGGTCTGTTCCAGGAGGCAGTCGGCGGAGGCGGTGTCGTCGTGAGCGAGAGCCGAGATGGAGTCCGCCGCCCGTGCGGCGGCGGTCGTGGTGGCCTCGGTCAGCTGGCGCAGGAGGGCGACGGCCTCCCGGCCGTCGAGGGTGGTCGGCGCGTCGCTTAGCGCCGCCTTGGAGAGCAGCTGGCCGCAGAGCAGCGAAGTCCGGTGCAGGGTGCCGCTGATCCGCACCGTCTCCTCCAGCCGTCCAGGGCCTGCGCTGCGCTGCTTCTTGAGGTCGTCGAACCCGTACGCGGCATCGAGCAGGAGGTTGGTGAGGAGCAGCAGTTCCTCGTTGCTCGGGCCGAGAGGGAAGGGATGGGGCGAGGGGTCTCCTGGGAGAGGGGGAGGCGGACGCCTGATGGCTCAGGTGCGGGCGATGGGGCGGCCCACCGTGGCGATGGGCCGCCGTAGCCCGGTCCCGTCGGCGGCGCTGACGCCAAAGGCCATCCAGGCCGATGGCGGGTGGCGGCGGCGTCAGGCCTGGATGAAGGCATTCGCGTAGCGGAACCGCGCGGGTGTGAGGTGCGGCATCACGCGGCCTTCTTGAAGTCGGCCTGCGCGGGGGCGGCTTTGGCGATGGCCCGCGCGGTGATCGCGTCCGAGGCGGCCTTGGATGCGGCGGCCAGGTTGCCCGCGCCCGGCTCGAGGTACCACGGGCGCAGGTCGAGCGCGGCCGGGCGAAGCCCAGTGGCGAAGAGGAGGGCGGTGCCCTTGGGGAGCGCGCGGATCCGGTCCGCAGGCAGGATCCGCTCCTGCCGCATGCTGAACGAAGTGGACTTGCCCGAGTCGGAGATGGAGGTGGATTTCGTCTCGACGTCGTGGTCGCCGATCAGCCGGGAGAGCTTGTCCGCGAAATCGGGGTCATCGATACCGGCGCCGATGACCTTGATCGTTGCCGCCGACCACATGGCGTCCATGCCTGCGTCCGACCAGACCTTCTGACCCTGCCGGTAGCTCTGCAGGATCGTGATCGGGATGATCCCCCGCGAACCCAGGTGCGAATACAGGTCGGGCAAATCGCTGATTTTGCATACGTTTGCGGCTTCGTCGAGGATCGCGAGCATGGGCGGGTCGAGGCGTCCGCCGGTCCGTTCGGCGCGGGCGGTCGCGGCCCGCATCACCGAGTCCGCGCACGCCGCGATCAGCGCGGAGGCTCCGCCGCCCCCGTCCTTGGAGAGCAGGAACAGCGTGTCGGTGGAGGCCACGAACTCGGCCGGTCGGAACTCCGGTACGTCCTTCTGCGGGGTTACCCAGGCGGCGATGTCGGCGTTGAGCAGGGCGGATGCGTACTGTCTCGCGGTCTCGTAGATCCCGTCGCGCGTTTCGGGCGGGCCCTCGACGGTTCCCTTCAACTGGGAGGCGACGGAGGCGAATCCGTGGTCGCGCAGGATGTCGAGGGGGCGCCGGTCGGCAGGGAATGCCAGCCACTGCATCACGTCGGTGATGGGCCGGTCGTCAAGCGCCGCGGCGAGGAGCAGCTGCGACAAGATGTTGCTGCCCGCCTTGGACCAGAAGTCGCCCTGCTGGCTCGCGTCCACGCTGGCGGCGAGGAAGTGGCCGGCCAGCCGGTTCGCGCCCTCCAGGGACTTGGCGTCCGCCAGGGGGTTCCACCACATCTCGCGTGCTGCGTGGGCGATTTGCTGGGGGTCCATCGACCATACGCGCCCCACCTGGCTGCGGGCGTCGTAGCAGGCCGTAAAGGCGTCGCCAGCGGCCTTGTTGCTGGTCAGGAGCACGGCACCGGGGGCGGCGAGGATGGAGGGAATCGCCAGCGAGGTGGTCTTGCCGGAGCGGGGGGCCATGATCGCGACCGCTACGTCCTCCCACCCCATCCGGACTTCGGTCTTGCTGCCCTGGAGGTTGCCGAGGAGGATCCCGGTGTCGGACGGGGCGATGCGTTGGGCGTCCTTCAGGCTGGGGCGCAGGCTGCGGGCTTTGTCGGTGATGGCGGCGGCCAGGACCGGTGCGATGTCCTTGGCCTTCGCGGTGCCCTCGATGCGGTGCTTCTTGTTGCCGCCGAGCGTGCCCTTGTGGCGGCTCCACCACAGGCCGCTGGCGGCGGCCAGGGCGATCAGGGTCAGGACGGGCAGGATCCGCGCACCGATCAGCAGGGACGTTTCTCCCAGGCCGGGCCAGAGCTGGTCGGGGCGTATGAGGGCGTCGGCGGGCCGGTAGGCGGCCCAGGTGTTGCCGGTGGCCAGGGCGGTGAGGTTTCCGCCGAGCCAGGCGAGGTGGGCGAGGGGGATGGCGACGGCGAAGGCCCCGAGGAGGACCTTGAAGGCTATGTCGTAGCCGTCGGAGGAGGAGCTGGGCTGGGACAAGGGCGCGCGATTCCGTGGAGGGGTCGGGGACGAAGGGGGTCAGCGGGTGCGGCGCGGCAGAGATCGGCCGGGTGGCGGCGGCAGCGGTGTGCCGGTGCGGTGGGCGGCGAGGCGGTCGACCCGGTCCCACAGGGCGTACTCGGCCTGATGGGCGGGAACGCGTTCGCGGGCGATGCGGACGCTGTAGCGCAGGAAGGGGGTCATCTCCTTCTCGTCACGCAGCAGCGGCTCGGTGGAGACCATGCCGGCGAGGACCGCGGCGGCCAGGTGGGGCGGGGTGTGGTCGGAGAAGTACGCCCGCCAGGCCGTACGGGCAGTGGGCTCGGAGGCCCAGGGGCCGTCGTGGGCGGTGACCTTGATGTGCAGCGCGCCGAGAGGGTGCCGGGAGACGGTGACGAATCCGTCGGGCGAGGAGATCTGGTGCTCCAGGACAGAGCGCTTCCAACCGGCCTGCTCCAGGACCTGCATCGGGTCGGCCGTGCCGTCGGCCGGGCCGGTGGTGAGGGCGTCGGTGGCGGCGGCGATGATCTCGGCCGGGGTCCGGGCGCCGAAGCGCATGGTCCACGCCTTCTCGCCGGCGGTGGTCCCGGTGTGGTAGAGGGTCCACCAGTGTTCGTCCGGGTCCGGTGACAGCAGCAGTTCGGCTTGGCGGTCGCGGCGGGTGAGCCGTATGACCGGGCTGAGGGGGATATGGGCGGGCTGCCAGCGGAATGCCTTCTGCAGCGGGACTGTCACCCAGCGCGGGTCACCGCCGCCGGCCAGATACCGGGGGGTGACCTGGGCGAGTACCGGCGGCTTCTCGGGCTCGTTCACTGGGGCCCGCTGTCCGTGACGGTGACGGCGATGTGGTTCGCGGTGACAGTGCGGCGCGCGACGGCGAGTTCCAGGGTGTCGGCGTGGGTGGCGAACAGGCCGATGCGGGCGGAGTGACCGCGGTGGTCACGCCCTGGTACGTCACGCACTCGACGCTGACTTCCTCGCCGGACAGGTACTCCTCGACCAGGACGACGGTGTTGTCGCCGCCGTGGAGCTGGACCCCGCGGGTGGCGAAGGCGTACGCGTCGGCCAGGTCCTCCTGCGTCTCGGCCTTGATGACGCCGATGCTGCCGCCGACCGAGGCGGGCTTGACGACGACCGGATAGCCGATAGCAGATGCTGCCGAGAGGGCCTCGTCCAGGGAGTTCGCCGCGGTGGACCGGGCCGACGGAACACCGTGGGCAGCGAACGCGGCGCGGCTGGCGGCCTTGTCCCGGCAGGTGCGGACCGACTCCACGCTGGTAGTGGCGAGACCGAGGTGCTCGGCCAGCCGGGCCACCGCAGTCAGGTGTCCTTCGGCCCAGGTCACCACGCCCGCGATCGGGCGGCGCTCGGCAAGCGCCTCACCAGCAGCGAAGAGGCCGGCCTCATCCTCGATGTCGCTGACGATCTCGTGGTCGACCACGTGGGGTCCTTCCCAGGTGATCGGACCGGTCGTGATGACGGCGACGTCGTAGGCATCGGCAACCTGGCGCAGGCAGTAGCCGCGATAGATGTCGTCACCCGGGGCGACGACGAGGACGAACGGACGCAGGGACAAGCGGACTCCAAGGCAGAAGGGAAGAGAGGTTGGTTCAGCGGCGGGTCGTGCGACCGGCGGTGGCCGGCGGAGCAGGTGGCGGCGGGGTGGTGGTTTCGATCCGAGGGCCCGCGGCGGTGCGTACGGCGGAGGTGTGGATCTCCAGGACGGCACGGCCGTGGACGAACCAGCCGTACAGGGCGTTCCACGCCTCCGCGTTACGGGCGTCAACTGCAGCCTGGCGGGCCTCCGCGCTTGCATGAGGATGGGCAGCGAGGAGGGTTCGGCACTCCGTCCTGATGGCCGCTATCTGGTCGAGCGCATCGCGCAGTTGAGTCAGTTGCCAGGCCCAACGGTTCTGGACGGAAGAGGCGGGGACCCGTTCGAGGTCGGCCTCGGCGGCGTCGAGCAGGACGTCGGCCTCCACGCTGACCGGTCCGAACGCCTTCCACACCACGTGGTCCCGGTCGGCCTTGCGGTCGTCGTAGCTCTCCGGGTCGTACGGCCAGCCATCGAGATCGGTGTGCTCGTCGGAGTACAGGTCCCAGGCGTCGACCGCCGCATCCGCCGCGCGCAGGAAGGTCGCAAGACGGCTGACCATCGCCTGAAGGCCGGGGACGGCAGTGCTGCCGGAGGGGGCGGATTGGGGCAAGGGCGGGCCTTCTCGGGTTTCAGGGGCGGGATGTACGGGAGTGCGCCGGACTTGCCGGGGCGGCGGCCGGGGCCGGGAGGCGGGTGGTGAGGTGGGTGCGGCGCTGGGAGCGGGCCTGTGCCCGGGCGGCGTCGATGCGGGTGAAGTGGGCTTCGACTGCCTGCTGGGGAGTGAGCGGGCTGGGGTTCTGCCGGGCGCTGTAGTGATCGAGGTCGTACATGCCGCGCAGGACGGGGGCGGCCGAGACGAGCTGTTCGGCCAGGCCGGCCATGAGGTGCTCCGGGACCGGGCCGCTGATCCACATCTTCCAGATCGGCGCACCGATGTGGTCGGGCTGGACGATGCGCCAAGCCAGGTGGTCGGAGGAGTCGTTGAAGATCGGACGCAGTTCGGCGCGGATCGGCAGCTCCGGTGCAGGCGAGCGGGCCTGGCCGGTGCCGTCCGGCTGGCGCTCCACGGCCCAGCCGGCCTTCTGCATGTGCTCCCACGGACTGCTGTCGCCCCGGCGCGGTCCGTGGAGAAGGCCGTCGGTGAATCCGGCGATGATCTCCGCCGGCACCATCCGGTCGAAGGAGGCGTTCCACGTCCAGTCGACGGACTGGATCCGCCACGGCGAGCCGGAGGCGAACGGATCGATCACCATCTGGTGCCGGGCCTCGTCGGGGCCAGCCAGGGCGATCCGGAGGTCGCCGGGGGCGGAGGTCAGGGTCCAGCCGGCGGCGAGCAGGGCGTGGGTGACGTGGCGTGGATCGCCGGGCCCCGCGAGGGGGCGGGGCGTGGTCTCGAAAGGGATCTTCGTGGCGTGATCCTCGGCGTACGAGGCCCGCTGGGCGGGGCTTACCGCCACGGGACCGCCTGGGCGGGTGCCCTGCGGACGGAGGCAGTCCGCAGGGGTTCCAGGGTGAGGTCGAGCAGCCGCAGGTCCTGCAGGACGGATGCGGCTTCGATGTACTCGCCCAGGGTCGCCTCGACGGTTTCGGTGCGGGGAACGGTGGTCTCCTGGGCGAGGTAGCGGGCGATGCCGCGCACGGCTTCGCCGAGGCGGGCTGCGGTACCTGTATCGGCGTCGACGAGCGCGGCGATCAAGGGAAGGGCATCGGCCAGGCTGGGACCGGTCCGCAGGTGGGCGGCGAGGCGGTGCAGGGTCTGGGCGGACGCGCGGATCTCTTCCGCGGTCAGCTGGGTGGTGGGTTCGTCGGTCATCGAAAGCTCCAGGGAAGGGAAAGGCGGTTCAGGAGCGCGGGGGTGTCAGGCTGTGACCGGGCGGTGGAGGCGCCGGGTGCCGGGCCGGGCCTGGTGGTCGGGGTGAGATGCCGCCCAAGGGCGCGGCCGAGGAGGGGCGGCGATGGACCTGGGCGGTCATCGGGTTCTTGCATAGCCGGGTGCCTTGCTGGTTCGGGCACGGGATGAGACCCAGTTGCGGCCCCACGTGGCGGCGCGGGCGGCGGAGAGGCGGGCCTGCTGCCAGGCGCCGAGCTGGTCGGGGCGCACGGACACGGAGGTGACGCGGATCCGGTTGCTGAGCGGGACGTGTCCGCGCGGGCGCATCACCGGCTCCGGGTCGGCCAGGGCCGTGGTCAGGGACTGCATCAGGTTCAGCGGGGTGCTCGCGGTGGCCTGCACGTTCCACACGGGCCCGTGCTCGTTGCGGGCGCCGACCCACCAGTGGTCCTGGCTGCCGTCACCGCCGGCTTTGACGTACTGCACGACGGCGTGCCGGTCGGGGCTCTGGGCTACGAAGTAGTCGTCCTGCTGCATGCTCCACGACTTCTCGGTGAGCGGCGCCCACACGTTCGGGGCGTGCGCCGAGCGCGGCTTGGTGAGTGCGTCGGTCAGGCCCGCGACGATCTCCACCGGGGTCTGCGGGGTGAGGGTGACCTGCCAGGCCGGCTGATGTCCCTGGGCGGCGCCGTGGATCTGCCAGCCGCCCGGCGGCTGGTAGGCGACGCGCACCATCTGGTCGGGCGAGTCGAAGGCGAGCGTCGTGCCGGACTTGCGGGTGATGTCCTTCCAGCCCGAAGCGCGCAGGAACTCGCTGACATGCCGCAGGTCTCCGCCGCCGGCCAGGTAGCGCGGTTCGATCAGGTAGTGCTGCTCAGCTTGCTGGGCCTGACCCCAGCCGGTCCACTGCTGCTGTCGGCTCACCGGTGCCTCCCGCGCGCCACCAGGGCGGTGGCCTGCGTGGCCGTCGGAGGCGACGTGGTCAGGGGGTGGCGCGTGGCGATCTCCTCGAAGACTTCCTGGTGTTCGTCCAGGTCGAGGGCGAGGTCGTACAACGTGTTGGCGGTGCGCCCGAGAGCCAGCCACATCTCCGCCGGGAAGACGCCGCTCTGGGCATGGTGCTTGGTCACGTAGGTACCGGTGCCGACCAGGGCTGACAGCCTGCCGAGGACGCCGCTGTCGGCATCCAGGACCTGCCGGAGGATCTGGGCGGCCTGCTGCGGCCCGGCCTGGGACAGCCGCTCGGAGAGCTGGTCGAGCTGCAGGGTGATGCCCGCGGTGAGGGCGTCGGCGGTGACGGGTGGGGTCATTGGAGGTCCAGGGGGCTGTGCGTTACCCACGACGGCGGTCAGCGGGTGTGGCGGTGGATGGAGGCGGCCAGTGCGCCAACGTGGCGTGGCGGTGACATCGCGGGCCGGGGCCGGTCGGTGCCTGCGGCTTTGACGACGGCGGCGCGCAGGTAGCGGCGCAGCAGGAAGCGGGCGAGCGCCGGTCGGCGGGCCGCGGTGAGCAGCGGGACACGGGGCCGACCGTCAGGAGTGTCAGCCGATGGCTGGGGGCGGGTGGTCTGGCGCGGGTCGGGCGCGGTCACCGGGTTCGGGCGGTGGTCCGGGCACCGGGCTGGGGCGTGGGCAGCGTGGCCTCCGCGGCCGGGCGGGCGGCGGCGCGCAGCACGGTGGCGACACCGAGGCGGGCGAGGCGGGCGCCGGCGGCCCGGACGGCGTGGGCCTGGGCCCGGGTGTCGTCCCCGCCGAGCACGTACGCCTTCGCTGCGCTCTCCCAGACGAACCCTTCAGCGAGAAGGACCTCGGCTGAGGGACGGGTGGTGGTGACCGCGCCGAGGGAACCGTCCTCGAGCCAGGTCATCACCACCTGCTCCTGCTGCGCACCGGGCCCGGGCTGCGGGGGGTTCATCGCGTTGTGCCGGACCTGGGCCAGAGCGATGTCGTAGCGCGGCAGCAGATCTGCGGTGACGGCGCGGGCGGCGCGCTCGGCGTCGGCTGGCACGGCGATCCCGTCGGGCTCGCGTACCCCGGCGTACGCCTCGGGGGCGACGCCGGCCGGAGCGATGGCGGCGACGAGGAACTCCTCCTCATGCCGGGGGTGGACGGTGACGTACAGGCTCATGCCGTCGTCGCGGACGAGGTGGGCGTCGGCGCCCAGGGCGTACTCGGCGAGCGCGGCTGCTACCTCGTTGAGGTCCCATACGTTCTCGGCGTGGGTGAACTGCTCCTCGTGCCGGGCGTGCTGGTGGTACTGGATGGTCCAGTGGCCGGGGAGTTCCTCGGAAAGGACGGTGGCGAACGATTCGACGTCGCGGCTGTCGTCGGCGGGCAGGGTATGGGGGGCGGGCATGGGCTCCTCGAACTTGGGGCGGGGGTCATCGGGTCCGTCCGGAGGCGGTAGAGGCGGGTGAGGCTGGCAGGGCGGCAGAGGGGAGGGCTGTGCCGGGCCGGGCCGGGGCCGTGGTGCGGTCGGCGAGTTCGGCGCGGGTGTGCAGCAGGTCGGCGGTGATGGGACCGAGCCGGTGCTCGGCCAGGTAGCGCATCCGGGCCGCGACGTGCCGGTCCGCAGGTCCGCCGAGGCCGTCGTAGACGGAGGCAAGGGAGTGGAGAAGCTGCCCCAGAGAGGCGAGGATGCCGTCGTGCGCGGCGGTCACCTCCTCCAGCCGGTCGGACACCTCGGCCGGGCTGCCCGCTTCGCGGATGGACTCTGCGAGGTTCGCGATCGACCGGCCCGTCGTCACGTAGCGGGGATCGGTCGTCGAGGTCGCGAACTGCGGGTCGGCCTGTACCCGGTATCCGGCGGCCTGGAGCCGGGCGACGGCGAGCTTGGCCACGGCCGCCTGATCCGCTGGCTCGACGGTCGGCGACATCCGGTGCCAGGTGACCCCGCGGACCTCACGCAGGAAGAACGTGCGTTCCAGGATGCCGTGGGCCAGCCCGTCACCGCCGTGGGCGGTGATCCGTCCGGTGTCCGCGTCCCTGGTGACTGTGATGGGCGGCGCCTTGCGCGGGGCGGCAGGCTCGTTCACCGGGCCATCGCACGGGCCGACGTGGCTGCCTGCACGGGCAGTGTCGGCGCAACGGGGGCCGGAGGCGCGGGAGGCTGGAGTCGCGAGGCGATCTCGCCCAGTTGCTCCTGCAGCCCGTACAGGCGGCGGGCTGCCCAGAACAAGTCCCTTGCCGCGGCGTCGGTTTGGTCGCCGGGCAGTGCGGCGGCCTGTCGGCCGACCTCCTCCACGAGCTGGCGCACGGCGGCGATCGGGCCGGACTGCTCGGCAGCGAGTTGCCGCAGGATTCCCGCGAGCGGGCTGGTCGCGGTCGGCACCCGCGGGGAGGCGGTGACCGCCGGGCCGGCTGGCGGGTTCTGGGGGCCGGAACGCTGCTGGGGGATGGAGCGCAGAAGGAGGTCGGCCGCGATGTTTCGCGCCTCGGTGACCAGGGCCTGCAGGAGTCGGCGGGGAGGGGTGCTCCAGGTGCCGTCGGCGCGGATCAGGTTGGCGATCACGTCCAGGCGGCCGGGCTGGCCCTGGACGGCGATCCACCGGCATGCCGCGTCGTCGCCGGGTGGCGCGATCCCGGCGACACGGGCGATCCGATAGCCGATCTCGGACCACTCGGCGTGGTTCAACTCCCGGTCCAGCGGGTGCAGGTGTGC
>NZ_JBSGXB010000230.1:0-12534 GCF_053609185.1 Streptomyces sp. NPDC054956
ACCTCGTCCTGCCGCTGGTCCTCGTCGCCTGCGTGGGCCTGCTGGGCTTCAACTTCCAGCTGGTCCTGCCGCTGCTGGCCAAGACGGTGTTCCACACCGGCTCGGCCTCGTTCGGCATACTGACCACCGCCCTGGCCGCCGGTTCGCTGGCGGCCGCCTTCGTGACCGCCGCCCGCAGCGGCAGGCCCTCGCACCGCCTCGTCCTCGTCTCGGCCGGCGCCTTCGCCGCCGTGGAGACCGCCGCCGGCCTGGTCACCGGCTACGCCGCCGCCCTGACCCTGCTGGCGGCCACCGGATTCGCGGCCGCCTACTTCGCCCAGGCCGCCAACCACCGGATCCAGCTCGGCAGCGACCCGCGCTACCGCGGCCGGGTGATGGCGCTGTACTTCCTCATCTTCCAGGGCTCCACCCCGGTCGGCGCCCTGATCTGCGGCTGGATCGCCGAGCACTGGGGCGTACGGGTCGTCCTCTGGGGCGGCGGCCTCGCCTCGCTGGCGGTGACGGCCGTACTGGTCCTCGTATCCGCCGCCTACCGCCCGGACCGCACCCTCCCGCCCCGCCTCCCGGAACCGGACCAGGACCGCCCGGACCGCCCGGGGGAGGAGCGCAAGACCCGCGCGAGCACGGGCTGAACCGGGGACTGGCGGGCCGGACCCGGGTCAGGCGGTCGCGGCGGTACGGCGGCGGAGGAGTTCGCGGGCGTAGAGCAGGTGGAGGATCGCCTCGGCGGCGAGGAGCAGGACGACCAGCCAGGGGGCCAGGTGGCCCGCGGCCCACAGGACGAGCAGCGGGACCGCGATGCCGGGCACCGCCCAGACGGCGACCGAGGCCGGGGAACGGCCGTAGCGCAGGGCGATGCAGGCGTGGGCGGCGTGGTAGGCGGCCAGCCCGCCGGCCAGGGCCCAGACGGCTCCGGCGGACAGGTGGGCGTGGCCGGCCTCCTCGACCGCCGTGGCCAGTCCGCCGGCCATGGCCAGCACGCTCGCGGTCACGAAGAAGTGCAGGAAGCCCCCGACTTCACGGGCGAGGAGGTAGGACTCCCGGTCGTCCGCGGCCTCGAACACCAGCTCCGCCGAGGTCGCGCCGAAGTCGAAGTACGACCACCACAGCGCGGCGAGGAGGACGAAGCCGAGGACGCCGACGACCCCGGCCCGCACGGTCCACGCGTGGTCCGCGGAGGTCACCAGCGCGATCACGGACTCGCCGAGCACGATGATGACGAACAGTCCGACCCGCTCCACGAGATGGCTGGTGTCGAGCCGGTGCGGGACCCCGCTGCCGCGCGAGGTCAGCAGCAGGATCATCTCGCCGGCGATCAGGACGGCCCACATGACGTACCGCCAGGGCGCGGGCACCGCGGCGGAAGCGATCCACAGCAGGCCCGACGCCAGGCAGTAGGTCAGCGGACGCCAGCGCGGAACGCGCCCCGGGCCGGGCGTCCGGGTGGACGGCCACCACAGCCCGAGCAGCACCAGACGGGTGCCCGCGTAGCCCAGGGCGTACACGGCCCCGCGGTCCGTGTCGGCCTCCGGAACGGCGGCGGCCATGACGGCGAGGCACAACATGGCGCTGAGCATGAGGAGTCGGCGCCGGGGCCCGGTGTCGACGAACAGGTTCGCCGACACCGTGATGTTGATCCACAGCCACCAGGGCGGGAAGTACAGGGCCAGGAACACCGCGAAGTCGCGCGGCCCGGGGTCGCCGTGGAGCTGGTGCGACAACTGGGCGGCCAGGGCCACGAAGACCAGGTCGAAGAAGAGCTCCAGCCAGTCGGCGTGCCGGCCGCCCGGAGGCTGCGCCCGTGCCGGTGAGTCAGCCCCTGCCTGAGGTGTGCCCATGGGTCCGCCCGGGTCCGTGCCGCCGCGCGCGGCCTGCCTCTTCCGTGTGTATGACACCACGCCGTCCCGCCGCCCGCCTCCGGGACGGCGGGTCATAGGCTGTCGGTCCGGCGGACCTCCGCCTCCGGCCGACCCCCGAGGAAAGGACCACGTCATGAGCGAGAAGGCCCGCAAGCTCTTCGACGCACTCGATCTGAACAGCGACGGCGTCCTGACGCGCGCCGAGGTGATCTCGGCCCTGCGGGCGAAGGGTCCCACCCTCGCCGCCGCCGGCGACCTGCCGTTCTGGGGCCTGGGCGACGCGGACGCCTCCTCGGCCCTCTTCGACCGGGCCAACGCGGACGGCGACGACGTACTGACCTTCGAGGAGTTCGAGCGCGAGGTCGACCGCCGCTTCGGCTGGTAGCCGCGAACCGGTCGGGGCGGACCGCCGGCCCGTCCGCTCCGCCCGGCCCGCCCGGCTAGTCCGTCCGTTCCGCCCCGTCCGTACGGTCCAGCCGGTCGATGTGCCACAGCGGCAGCACCCGGAAGAAGTCCACGGCCTCGGCCCGCCAGTACGGGGCCCAGAACGCGGCCTCGGCGGACGCGGCCTCGGCGTACCGGCGGATCCCGTCGCGCAGCAGCCGGTCCGCGCCGCCCTCGCGCGCGATCCGCTGGATCCGGGCGATCGTGGCGTCCGTGCAGCGGGGGTCGCCGAGCGCGGCCTCGACCAGCGCCGCGTCGGCCCCGCCCGCGCAGGCCAGGACCGCGTTGACGGCGTACGTACGGCGCCCGGAACGGATGTCGGCGCCGGTCGACTTGCCGGCCCGGTCGGCCTCGTGGAACAGGTCCACGTAGTCGTCGTACATCTGCTCGGCGATCCCCACCAGGCGGGCGTACCGGTGCAGCCGCTCGCGGTGCGGCGCGGGGTCCTCGCCCGCGGCCAGCAGGCCCATGGTCAACGGGGCCAGGATCGAGTACCGCGCGCTCTTGAACTCGGTGACGGCGTGCAGGAACTCCTCGTCGGGACCGGTGAGGGTGTCCCGCTCCAGGTCCGCGATCTGCCCGACCACGGTCTCGGCCGCCGTCCGCGTCTGGACGGCCAGCAGGGCGTGGCGCAGCTCCGGGGGAACCTCGGCCTCCAGCAGCACCTGCATCGACAGGAACGCGGCGAGGTCCCCCGCGAGCACGGCGAGACCGAGGGCGCCGGGAAGGTCGTCCGGCAGGTCCCGGCGGTAGGCGTAGTACGTCGACGGTCCGCCGCGCCGCACGGGCGCGTCGTCGATGATGTCGTCGTGGACGAGCCCGTGGGTCTGCAGCAGTTCGAGGCTGAGCGCGGCCTCCGCCAGGCCCGGCGGCTCCTCGGTGGTGACCAGCCGGGCCGCCTCGTGGAGCAGGGCCACCCGCAGGCGCTTCCCGCCGCGCGTCGACAGCTCCCGCAACAGCTCCAGGCAGCGCGGCGCGAACCGGCTGGGCAGCGGCAGGTCGATCCGCTCCCCGAGGGTGTCGAAGTACTGCGCGAAGTGGACGTCGAACCGGCGGACGTGTCCGGCTATCCGTTCCAGGGCGAGGGCGGTGGCCTTGTCGTTCATGAAGATCAGTATCGGGCCGCGTCCCGCCCCCCGATCCCGGCCCGTCGGGCATGTAAGAAATCATTGACACGAGGTATGGATGGTTTTACATTCGCCATGTCAAAGTTCTTTTACATGGGAGCGGGCATGGCCTTCGAAGAGAAGCGCGCGTGGATCGTGGGGGTGGTGGCGATCGCCGGGTACGCGGTCTACCTGGCCCTCGTGCTGGGCCGGGCCGGCGACGGCGTCGCCCTCGCGGAGGTCCCGTACGTCGCACCGCTGCTGTGGACCGTCGGGGGAGCCGTCGTGGCCTCGATCCTCCTCAACATCGTGGCGTCGGCGCTCTCGCCCGGCGAGGCCGTCGTCAAGGACCAGCGGGACAAGGAGATCGGCCGCGTGGGCGAGCTCGCGGGGCAGTCCTTCCTCGCCATCGGCGCCATCACCGCGCTGATCCTGTCGATGGCCGGGGCGGACCGCTTCTGGATCTCCAACGCCATCTACCTGGGCTTCGTCCTCTCGGCGGTGCTCGGCTCCATGGTGAAGCTCGCCGCCTACCGCGAGGGGTTCCAGTCGTGGTGAAGCCGACCGGCATCACGAACCGGATCAGGACCCTGCGCTTCGAACACGCGGAGATGACCCAGGCGGACCTGGCGGAACGCATCGGCGTGACCCGCCAGACCGTCATCGCCATCGAGAAGGGCCGCTACTCGCCCTCGCTCGAGACGGCGTTCCGGATCGCCCGCGTCTTCGCCGTACCGCTCGAACAGGTATTCCAGTACTCCGACGAGGAAGGGACGGCGCCGTGAAGGCGATCGTGCAGGACACGTACGGCTCCAGCGAAGTACTGGAGCTCAGGGACGTCGAGACGCCGAAGCCGGGCAGGGGCGAGGTGCTCATAGCCGTCCGGGCCGCCGCCGTGGACGCCGGGGTCTGGCACCTCATGAGCGGCCGGCCGTACCTGCTCCGGCTCATGGGGTACGGACTGCGCGCGCCCAAGGTGGCGGTCCGCGGCCGGGAGGTCTCCGGCCGGGTCGAGGCCGTCGGCGAGGGCGTGAGCGCCTTCCGGGCGGGGGACGAGGTGTTCGGCATCTGCGAGGGCTCCTTCGCCGAGTACGCGACGGCCCGGGCGGACAAGCTCGCGCACAAGCCCGCCGGCCTCCCCCTCGAAGAGGCCGCCGCACTGCCGATCTCGGGGCTCACCGCGCTCCAGGCGCTGCGCGACGCGGGACGCGTACAACCCGGGCAGCGGGTCCTGGTCATCGGCGCCGCGGGCGGGGTCGGCACCTTCGCGGTGCAACTGGCCAAGGCGTACGGCGCCCACGTCACCGGGGTCTGCAGCACCACGAAGACGGAGCTGGTGCGCTCGCTCGGCGCGGACGAGGTCGTCGACTACACGCGTGAGGAGTTCGCCGACGGCGTCCGTCACTACGACCTCGTCCTCGACACCGCCGGCAACCGCACCCTGTCCCACCTCAGGCGCGCGCTGACCCCGCGCGGAACGCTCGTCGTCATCGGCGGCGAGGGCGGCGGCCGCTGGCTCGGCGGAATCGACCGGGTCCTGCGGGCCGCGTTGCTGAACCCGTTCGTGCGCCACGGCCTCAAGGGCTTCATGTCCGCCGAGCGCCGGAGCGACCTCGAGGTCCTGAAACGGCACGTCGAGGACGGGACCCTGACCCCCGCCGTCCAGAGCACCTGCCGGCTCGCCGAGGCCCCCGAAGCCATCGACCGGCTCCACCGGGGCGAGGCGCGCGGAAAGATCCTGATCACGCCCTGAGCGGTTGCGGGGGCCGAGCGGTGCCGTCCCGCACGCCATGACATCGTGGTGCCATGACGACGATCACGGTTCGCCCGGCTTCGGTCTTCGAGGACGTCCGCACCCTGGTCGGCCCGAAGTCGCCCGAGGCCAACGTCTGCTGGTGCCTGAGCTACCGGATCCCGTCCAAGCTCAACAACGAGCTCCGCGGGCCGGCCCGCGGGGAGTACGTCGCCGGGCTGTGCCGTGGCGAGGTCCCTCCGGGGGTGCTCGCCTACGACGGCGACGAGCCGGTCGGCTGGGCCGCCGTGGCCCCGCGCTCGGACACCTCCTTCGCGCGCAGCCGCACGATCCCGCGCGTCGACGACCTGCCGGTCTGGTCGCTGTGGTGCGTCCGGGTCCGCCCCGGTCACCGCAAGAAGGGGATCTCGCACGCACTGATCGCCGGCGCGGTCGAGTTCGCCCGCTCCCACGGGGCGCCGGTGGTCGAGGCCTATCCCCTCGACAACGGTGATGCCAAGGTCGACCTGACGATGGCGTACGCCGGGATCCGGAAGAACTTCGAACGCGCCGGGTTCACCCACGCCGCGGACACGACCTCGGTGCTGGCCGGTCATCCCCGCGTGCTGATGCGGCTCGACCTGCGCTGACGGCGGGGCCGCCTCAGCCGAGGCGGGGGAGGGGCGCGGCGGAGGTGGCGGCGACCGGGCTCTGCGGGGCGCCCTGGGCGCCGGCTGCGGTCGGTGCACCGGGCGCACTCGGCGTCCCGGGAGCGGCCGATGCGCCGGGAGTCGCCGGTGAAGTGGCGCCGGGGGTGGGCGTCGGGGACTCCGGGGCGCAGATGATCTCGTCGCGCGGGGTGTAGTGCGTACGGAACGTCTCGCGGCCGACCTCGTGGCCGCCGCGGACGAAGACGCGGTCCACGGAGACGTCGAACCCTTCCAGCGGGGTCTGCGCCTCGCAGGTGGGGCCGGTGACCGTGCGCCGCTCCGGCGGCGTGATGTGGGTGCGGGGGCTCTTGGCCGCGCGTATCTCGTCGTACTGCTTCGTCCCGAGCAGGGTGACGGTCACCGAGGTGTCGGTGGACGAGGCCCGGACGGTGACGGGGTGGCCGGAGTCGTTCTGCCAGCGCAGGTCGAGGGTGCCCCAGGCGACGGTGGCCTCTCGGCCTTCGGGGTACCGCTCGATGTAGAAGGAATGGGCCCCGTGCTCCACCGGCTTCAGGCCCGCGAAGAACATGGCGTTGTACATGGTCGTCGCGACCGCGGAGACGCCGCCGCCGGGCGATTTCACGTAGCGGCCGTCGTTGATCATGATCCCGTCGACGAAACCGTTCTCCACGGTCCGCTCGCCCACCGCCCGGTTGAAGCTCCAGATCTCGCCCGGCCGCACCACGGCGCCGTTGATCAGCTCGACGGCCCGCGCGATGTTGTGCGTGCGGTAGGGCGCGGACGGGAAGGCGACGGTGAAGGAGGAGAGGATCTTCTGCCCGGTGGCGGCCTCGGCCACGGCGGCCCGGTCGCCCGGGGGCCTGCCCTCGGCTGCCGCGGAACCGGCGGAGAGCCCGCTCAGCCCGAGTACGGCGGCGGCGCCCGCCGACATCAGGGCGATCCGCGTGGTGGCCGTACGGCCGTGGGCGCGTCGCATGTCTCTCCCTGTCGCTCTGGAATCCATCCGGTACCAGCTTGGGCCGAATGTGGCGAAAAGGGGCATAAATGTGCCGGTTCTCACGGTGGAAGCCGGGGAGGGATGACACCGGAGGGTGTCCCGGCGGTCGCACCGGGTGTGGCCGCCGGGCGGGTGGGGCGACGGTTACGGGACCGAGCGGATCCGGCGGACCAGCAGGGAGCCCGCCAGGGCCAGGGCGCCCGCGAGCGCGTACAGGGCCGTGTACCCGCCGAGGTGGGTGACGACCGGGGCCGCGATCACCGGGGCCAGCACCTGCGGCAGCGCGTTGGCGATGTTGATGACGCCCAGGTCCCTGCCCCGGTCCTCCGCGGTCGGCAGCACGTCGGTGAGCAGGGCGAAGTCCACCGCGGTGTACACGCCGAAGCCGAGGCCGAGGACGAGCGAGGCGACGACCGCACCCGTCCACGTCTGCCAGACGGCGAGCAGCAGGGTGGCCGCGGCGATGACCAGCCCCGACCGGATGACGTAGGACTTCCGGCGGCCGCTGCGGTCCGACCGGATGCCGCCGATCACCACCGTGCCGAGCATGGTGAGCGCGTTGAGCGCCGTGAGGACCAGTACGCCGGTGTCCGCGTCGCCCTCGTAGCGCACGGCGTCGGTGAGGTAGTAGAGCAGGTACATCGTGCTGATGGAGTACGAGAGGTTCATCAGGAACCGGGTGAGCCAGGCCCAGCCGAAGTCGGGATGGCGCCGCGGGTCGATCCAGAAGCCGCCGAGGAAGGTCCGCCACCGGAAGGCCGGCCGGTCGGCGGGGGCGAGTACCGAGTCGCGCCGCATCAGTACGTACGGGACGGCCGCCACCACCGTGAAGACCGCGCAGGCCAGGTAGCCGCCGCCGATCCCGCCCGCGACGGTGGCCAGCGCCGTGCCGACCAGGATGCCCAGGACCTGGGAGACGCCCAGCCAGCCGCCGACCAGACCGCGCCGCCGGACCGGCACCTGGTCGGGGACGGCCGCGGTCAGCGCGGCGAAGGCCGCGTTGAGGGCGAGCTGGACAAGGCACCAGCCGGCGATCACGACCGTGACGCTCTGCGCCAGGGCAAGGACCACCAGACCGGCCGCCCCGCCCGCGACTCCGGCCACCACCCAGGGGATGCGGCGGCCCGCGCGTGCCGTCGTACGGTCGGACAGTGCCCCGAAGACGGGGTTGGCGACCATCGAGACGGCCGCTCCCACCCCCGTCACCACGGCGAGGGTGGCCGCCTTGTGGTCGGGGGTGAGGTGCTCGGCCTGGCGCGCCAGGAGCAGTTGGAGCGGGCCGAACCAGCCCACCCAGACCCCGAGGTTGGCGAGGGACAGCGCGCTCACCCACCGCCCTCCGGGCGCGGCGGCGGCCTCCGCGGTGTCCGCGGTCTCCGGCCCGGCGGTCATCTGCCGCTCTTGATCAGGTCGCGGTACCAGGCGTACGACTCCTTGGGCGTCCGGGCGAGGGTCTCGTAGTCGACGTGGACGAGCCCGAACCGCTGCCGGTAGCCCTCCGCCCACTCGAAGTTGTCGAGGATCGACCAGATGAAGTAGCCGCGTACGTCGGCCCCTTCGGCCATCGCCCGGTGCAGGGCGCGCACGTGGCCCTCGTGGTAGGCGATCCGGCGCGCGTCCTCGATCCGGCCCGTGCCCGGATCGGGCCCGTCGCCGTACGAGCAGCCGTTCTCCGTGATGTACAGGGGCGGCAGCCGGTCGCCGTAGCGCTCGCGCAGGGTGCCGAGGAGTTCGCGCAGTCCGTCCGGGACCACCGGCCAGTCGAAGTCGGTGCGTTCGTACCCCTCGATCTCCCGGATGGCGAAGGGGAGTCCGGAGGGGATCTCGATCCCGCCGAACACGGATCCGTCGCCGGCCGGAGCCGGGGCGCCGACGAGCATCGGGTTGTAGTAGTTGACCCCGTACCAGTCCAGCGGGGCCGAGATCGTCTTGAGGTCCTCCGCCACCGGTCCGGGCAGCAGCGCGTCCAGCCCGTCCGGGTAGGCACCGGTCAGGATCGGGTCGGCGAAGAGGCGGTTGGTGAGCGTGTCGTACAACTCGGCGGCGGCGCGGTCCTCTTCGCTCTCCGAGGCGGCCCAGACGGGGCTGTGCGAGGCGGCTATGCCGATCTGTCGCGCACCCGCCGCGCGCAGGGCCTGTACGCCCAACCCGTGGGCCAGGAGCTGGTGGTGGGCGGCGGGCAGGGCGTCGAACACGAGCTCCTTGCCGGGGGCGTGCTCGCCGAGGCCGTATCCCAGGAGGGTGACCTCGGCGGGCTCGTTGATGGTGATCCACATGGGCACGCGGTCGGCGAGCCGTTCCGCGACCACCGAGGCGTACGCCGCGAACCGTTCGGCGGTGTCGCGCTCCAGCCAGCCGCCCCGCTCCTCCAGCGCGAGCGGGGTGTCCCAGTGGAAGAGGGTGGGCGCCGGGGTGATGCCCGCGGCGCAGAGCTCGTCGACGAGCCGGTCGTAGAAGTCCAGCCCCGCCCGGTTGACGGGACCCCGGCCGTCGGGCACGACCCGGGACCAGGAGACCGAGAACCGGTAGGCGTCGACCCCGAGTCCGCCCATCAGCGCCACGTCCTCGCGGTAGCGGCGGTAGTGGTCGGTGGCCACCTCCGCGTGCGAGCCGTCCTTGACGCGCCCCTGCTCCCTGGTGAAGGCGTCCCAGGAGGAGGGGCCCCTGCCGTCGGCCGTGGGGGAGCCCTCGATCTGGAAGGCGGAGGCGGAGACTCCCCACAGGAAGCCGGCCGGGAACTGGGGTACGGGCGCTGTCATGCGGACTCGCTTCGGTCGGGGCGGCGGCGTGCTGTTCACGGCACTTTCGGGTCCCCGGACCCGCGCTGTCAATGGAAAGTGAACAATCCTCAACTTTTGTCGGGCGTGACCGTCCCCGGCCGACCGGTCTCCGCCCCGCCCCGGCCCCGTTTCGCTCCCGCCTCAGTTCACCGGGTCGAGCCCGTGCTCCCGGCCGTGTCCCCGGCCGTGTCCCCGGCCGCGCCCCCGTCCCCGCTCCCGACGGCACCTGTCACGTCCCGCACGTGCCGCAGGCCCGGACCCGCGAGCACCTCGTGCAGCTGCTGGAAGACCTGCCGGGCGCCCACGGCGTTCCAGTCCGCGGGGAGCAGTTCGGCGGGGAGGCCGGGGTCGAGGTAGGGCAGCCGGCGCCACTCGGTGAGCATCGGCACGTAGTGGCGGAAGGCCTCGGCGGCGTCGATGCCGTCCTGCCCGGCCAGCCGCGCGGCGACCGGTGCGTACGCGCTGGTGAAGGTGGCGTACTGGGCCTGGATCGCGGGGAAGTCCCACCAGGAGCTCACGGCCTCGGGCAGATCGCTGAACGCCGCGTAGTCGGCGGCGGCGAACAGGTGGACGTACTCGCTGAGTCCGAGCCGGACCAGCATGTCGCGCGCGTCCTCCAGGAGCCGGCCCGGCGCCAGCCACACGCCGGGGGCGATGTTGCCGAAGCCGAGCCAGGTCAGCCTGGTGCGCAGCTGGTAGCGGTGGGAGCGCTCGGACTCCGGTACGGAGAAGACCGCCATGGCCCAGCCGTCCGCCAGGTCCGCCGGTTCGAGGCTGGCGAAGATGCGCCGGTCACCGGCGTCGAAGACGGGATGGACGGCCGGGCTGAGCCGGTACCCGGTGGCTCCGCGGCGTTCCGGTTCGAGAACGCCCTTCTTCTTGAGCCGGGAGATCGCGGAGCGCACGGCCTGGCTCTCCACGCCGAGCTCCGACATGAGCGTGATCAGGTCGGCGACGGAGATCCATCCACCGCTTCCGCGTACGAAAGCCCCGTAGACCGTACTGATCAACGAGCTGGGCCTGAGGGGGCTGTCCGACATGATCACCTTCCCGTGGAGTGCGGTGGTGATCCTATCGAGCGTCGAAGCGGCCGGGCCGCCCGCGGTCACTCCCCGCCCGGCGCCCCCTGAACCAGGGGCGCCTCGGCGTACGCGCCCGAGAGGAGGTGGCCGGCACCGGGGGCCACGGCGGGCAGGTCGAGGGCGCGCAGCATCTGGTGGGCGGTGCAGACGGCCGCGGAGACGACCGGCTTGCCCAGCAGCTGCTCGGCTTCCTCGATGGCGCCGAGCGAGGGCATCTGCACGCAGGCCGACAGGACCACCGCGTCCGCGTCCGCGTAGTCCAGGGCGCGGGCCAGGCCCGGCAGCCGCGCCGGGTCGTGGGCGGCCACGTCGAGGTTGTTCGGGATCTCCAGGGCCTGGTAGTCGAGGACCTCGATGCCCTCGTGGGTGAGGTAGTCGACGACGGTCTTCGTCAGCGGGCGCATGTACGGGGCCAGCAGGGCCACCTTCTTGGCGCCCATGGTGTGCAGGCCGT
The DNA here is from genome assembly GCF_053609185.1 of Streptomyces sp. NPDC054956. Classification (NCBI taxonomy): domain Bacteria; kingdom Bacillati; phylum Actinomycetota; class Actinomycetes; order Kitasatosporales; family Streptomycetaceae; genus Streptomyces; species Streptomyces sp. NPDC054956. Next base: position 11,126 of record NZ_JBSGXB010000230.1, read on the forward strand.
GGACCAGGGCCCCGGCGCTGGTGACCACGGGCGCGGGGGCGCCGTTCTCCACGGTACGGGTGTGCAGGCGCTCCTCGGAGGCGCGGTGGTAGCCGAGGCCCATGCTCATGATGGCCACCAGGCAGGCGTATCCGAGTACGTCGACCCGGGCGTCGGAGAGTTCCACGGCGCAGCGGTCGGAGTCGGCGTCCATCGCCTTGAGCTGCTCCGGGGTCACGTGCGTCATGCGCATGCGGCTGGAGTGGAAGGTGAACCGATCGTCGGGCGCGATCTCCATGCGGGCGCGCAGGATCGCGGGGACCTCGGTCTCCATGGTGACGTTGGAACTCGGCACGATCTGGCCGATGCGGTAGGTGCGGGGCGGCACGGGTACTCCTCGGTTGTCTGGTGGGGACCGGCGGGGGATCGGGGGCAGCGGGAGCCGCGGGGGATCAGCGGGCGTCGACGACGGGGTTGGCGAGGGTGCCGATGATCTCGACGGTGGCCTCGACGGTGTCGCCGGGCACGAGGAACTCCGGCGGGACCATGCCGGCGCCCACGCCAGAGGGGGAGCCGGTCGCGATGACGTCGCCGGGCTCCAGGGTCACGCCGGAGCTGATGTCGGCGATGAGCCGGGCGATCGGGAAGAGCATGTGGCGGGTGTTGGACTTCTGCTTGGTGACCCCGTTCACGCGCAGTTCGAGGTCCAGGTCCATCGGGTCCGGGACCTCGTCGGCGGTGACCACGGCCGGGCCGAACGGGGCGTAGGAGTCCTGGCCCTTGGAGAAGAACCACTGGCCGGAGCGGCGCTGGTCGCGGGCGCTGATGTCGTTGACGACGCTGTAGCCGAAGATGTGGCCGTATGCCTCCTCCTCGGTCACCCGGAAGGCGGTGGTCCCGATGACGACGGCGAGCTCGCACTCCCAGTCCAGCTGGGTGGTCAGGTCGGCGTTGTGCAGGATCGGCGCTCCCAGTCCGGTGACGGCGGTGGCCGGCTTGCTGAAGAGCACCGGACGCGGGGGCAGGTCCTTGTCGGTGTCCAGGCTCCGGCTGGACTCCTCGACGTGCTCCACGTAGTTCAGGCCCACCCCGATGATCTTGCCGGGGCGCAGCGGGGCGCGCAGGGTGACGTCCTCCAGCCGGTGGACGGCCCCGGCGGGCAGGTCCGCCGGGTCGCCGTCCAGCAGACGGGCGGCGGTCTCGCGGGCGGCGTCGCCGGCCCGGACGAACGAGAGCAGGTCACCGGGCAGTTCTACGCCCGTGTGCGCGGCGAGGGCCGCGAGGTCGTAGACCAGGCCGTCCACCTGGGCTCCCAGGCGGTCTGCGGTGCCGGCGCCGGCGCCGGTGGCGGTGGTGGTGTCTGCTGTGTCGGTCGTTCCGGCGGTCGTGTACGTCACCAGTCGCATCGGTGGCTCCTAGGGGAGAGGGGG
>NZ_JBSGXB010000231.1:0-12495 GCF_053609185.1 Streptomyces sp. NPDC054956
TTGGCACGCTGTTGAGTTCTCAAGGAACGGACGCTTCCTTTGTACTCACCCGCAGTAACAATTACTGGGGCTTTCCTCCGGGCGCTTCCTTCGTTCTTGTGTCTCCGACTCTATCAGACTCTTTCGGGCCTGACTCCCAGTCAGCGGGGTTTGTCTTCCGGGCTGTTGGGCCCTTCCGACTCCCAGAACTCTAGTGGATTTCCCGGGCGATTCATAATCGGCCTTCGGGAATGAATTCGGGCATGCCGAATGCGTTCCCGGTGGGAGATCGTGCTGAGTTGGGTGCCGCAACGAGGCGGCGGGATTCGTCGTCTCCGAAACCTTTCGGCTCAGGGACAACTCGAAGAACCTTACGGATCCGGGGGGTCCGTGTCAACCCCGGACCCGGTCGGGGCTCAGTGCGGGGACTGGAGGGCCTCTACGCGGTCCAGGAGGCGGGTGAGCATGTCGCCCAGCACTCCGCGCTCGGCGGTGGAGAGGTCCTGGAGGAGGTCCTCCTCGAAGACCGTGGCCGCGCGCATCGCGTCGAGCCACTTGCTGCGGCCCTCCGCGGTGAGCTCCACGATCACGCGGACGCGGTTGTTCTCGTCCCGCTCGCGCGTGACCAGGCCTTCCGCCGTCATGCGGTCGATCCGGTGGGTCATCGCGGCCGGCGTGAGGCCCAGCTGCTTCGCGAGCTCGCTCGGGCCCATCCGGTACGGGGCCCCGGAGATGACGAGGGCCTTGAGGACCTCCCACTCCGCGTTGCTGATGCCCAGGGCCGCGGTCTGGCGTCCGTACGCCACGTTCATGCGGCGGTTCAGGCGGCTCAGGGCCGAGACGACCTTCTCGACCTGGGGGTCGAGGTCCTGGAACTCGCGCTGATAGACGGCGATCTGTTCGTCGAGGCTCGGCTCGTGGACGGGCGCAGTGCCGTCGGGGGTGTCACCCATGGTTCGAAGTATCGCACGAGCCCGTTGGCGTCTAACTCCTTCGGTGTGTAGAGTTAAGGATCGAACTTTAGGGATGAAGTCTTCAAGCTTCAGCAATCAAGGTGGTGAGAAGTGACCAAGGTGATGGGCGCTGCGATGCGGCGGATCCAGGCCGGGAACGCGTTGACCGCGTTCGGCATCGGCTTCACGGTTCCGTTCCTCTATGTCTACGCGGCGAAGGTGCGAGAGCTGGACCCCATGTGGGCCACCGGCGCGTTCATGGCGTTCGCCCTCGGCGCGCTTCTCGCGCTGCCCTTCACCGGGCGGGTGATCGACCGACGCGGTCCGGTCCCCGTCGTCATCGGTGCCGCCTTCCTGGCTTCGGCCGGTGCGCTGTCGCTCGGGCTCTCCACGGGTGTGGTGGCGATCCTGCTCTCGGCGCTCGCGCTGGGCGCCGGCCAGGCCGTCATGCAGCCCGCGCTGGCCACGATGATCGTGCGGTGCTCCACGCCGTCCACCCGGACCCGTGCCTTCGCCCTCCAGTTCTTCATGCAGAACCTGGGTCTGGGCATCGGCGGGCTCATCGGCGGGCTGATCGTCGACGAGACCCGTCCCGGCAGCTTCACCCTGCTCTTCGGCATCGAGGCCGTGATGTTCCTGGTGCTGGCCGGGGTCATCGCCACCGTGCGCATGCCGCAGGTGCCGGCCATCAGCAATGCCCTGGCCAAGGACGCCGCGCAGAAGGGCGGCGGCTGGAAGCGGCTGCTGGAGCACAAGGCCATGGTGCAGTTCTGCGTCCTCGGCTTCGTCCTCTTCTTCGCCTGCTACGGACAGTTCGAGTCGGGTCTGGCCGCCTTCGGTACCGAGGCCGCCGGGATCTCCCCGTCCACGCTCGGGTTCGCGCTGGCCGCCAACACCGGTGCGATCGTCCTCGCGCAGTTCGTCGTGCTGCGGCTGGTGGAGAACCGTCGCCGCTCCCGCGTGATCGCGCTCGTCGGTCTGATCTGGACCGGCGCGTGGATCATCGCCGGGTTCTCCGGTCTGGGGCACGGCAGCGCCGTCATGGCCGCCGCCGCGTTCGTGACCACGTACGCCCTCTTCGGCATCGGCGAGGCCATGCTGTCGCCGACGCTGGCCCCGCTGGTGGCCGACCTGGCTCCGGAGGGCTCCGTGGGCCAGTACAACTCGGCCTTCGCCCTGGTCAAGCAGATGGCGCTGGCGCTCGGGCCGCTCGGTGTGCCGCTGGGTGCGGGCGTGCCGATGCTGTACATCGGGATCTTCGTCCTGGTGTCGCTCGGCATCGCCGGGCTGGCGCTGCGCCTCGGCAAGCAGCTGACGCCGGTGCAGGACAACCCCTCGCTGGCGCCGAGCGTGGTCGTGACCGGGTCGGCGGAGCAGGCGAAGGCCGCGGAGCCCGTGCACGCGTAAGAGGCAGTGATGTGGAGAAGGCCCCGGTCCGGTGGATCGGGGCCTTCTTCGTGTGCGCGGTCCGGCGTTCGCGGCCGGGGCTACTTGTCCTTTTCCTTGTCCTTGTCGGGGAGCGCGAACTCGCACCAGACGGCCTTGCCGCCGCCCGGGGTGCGGCGCGAGCCCCAGGACGAGGCGATGGTGGCGACGATGGAGATGCCGCGGCCGGTCTCGTCGGCCGGTTCCGCGCGGCGGCGGCGCGGGAGGTGGTCGTCCCCGTCGGTGACCTCGATGATCAGCCGGCGGTCGGTGCGGCGCAGGCGCAGGCGCATGGGCGGGGTGCCGTGCTGGAGGGAGTTCGCGACGAGCTCGCTGGCGGCCAGGACACCGAGGTCGCACAGCTCCACCGGGAAGCGCCAGGAGGCGAGGACGCCCTGGGCGAAGGCCCGGGCGCGCGGGGCGGCCTCGATGCCGCCGAGGAGTTCCAGGGCCGCGTTGTGGAAGAGCTCGGCATCGGCTCCGGTGCGGGCGGGCTGCTGCAGGACCATCACGGCGACGTCGTCGTCGTGGTCGGCGTCGACGCCGAGGGCGCGCATCAGGCGGTCACAGATGACGGCGGGTGTGCCCTGGGCGCCGGAGAGGGCGCGTTCGAGGGCGGCGACGCCTTCGTCGATGTCCTCGCCGCGGCGTTCGACCAGGCCGTCGGTGTAGAGGACGGCGGTGGAGCCGGGGCCCAGCGCGATGGTGCCGGAGGTGTGGAGCCAGCCGCCGGTGCCGAGCGGCGGGCCGGTCGGGTCGGCGGCGCGGCGGACGGTGCCGTCCTCGTCGCGGACGAGGATCGGGAGGTGGCCGGCCGAGGCGTAGGCGAGGAGGCCCTCGTTGGGGTCGTGGACGGCGTAGACGCAGGTGGCGATCTGGCTGGCGTCGATCTCGGCGGCCAGTCCGTCGAGGAGCTGCAGGACCTCGTGGGGCGGGAGGTCGAGGCGGGCGTACGCGCGGACCGCCGTGCGGAGCTGGCCCATGACGGCGGCGGCGCGGACCCCGCGGCCCATGACGTCGCCGATGACGAGGGCGGTGCGGCCGGCGCCGAGGGTGATGACGTCGTACCAGTCGCCGCCGACGGCCGCCTCGGTGCCGCCGGGCTGATAAGTGGCGGCGACGCGCAGGTCGTCGGGCTGTTCCAGTTCCTGCGGGAGGAGGGAGCGCTGGAGGGTGACGGCTGCCTCGCGCTGGCGGCGCTCGCTGGCGCGCAGGCGTTCGGCGGCCTCGGCGTGGTCGGTGACGTCGGCGAGGTGGATCAGGATGCCGGTGGGATGGGGGCCCTCGCCCTCGTCCTCGGCGGGGGCCTTGGGGAAGTCGACCGGGGTGCAGGTGACGGTGTACGAGCTGCCGCCGCCGGGCGCGGTGCGGTTCTTGGCGGTACGGGGCTTCCCGCTGCGCTGGACCTGGTCGAGGAGCGGGAGCAGGCCGAGCTCGCCGAGCTCGGGGAGGGCCAGGTGTGCGGGGGCGCCGGGGGTGCGGGCGCCGAAGCCGGCGGTGTAGGCGTCGTTGACGTACGCGACGCGGTGCTCGGGGCCGTGCACGAGGGCGACGAGGGCCGGGAGGCGGCCGAGGACGTCCCGGACGGAGAGCTCGTCGGGGGAGGGCACGGGCGCGGCGGGGTTTCCCGTACCGGCGGTGGCGGGCGTGGCGGCGGTGGCGGAGCCGGTGCCGCGGACGGTGGGGTCGGCGGGGCCGCCGTCGGGCGCGGTCGCTGACTGGCCGGCGGCGCCGCGGGCCGCGGGGACCGAGCCTTCGCCCCGTTTGGCCTGGGCGGCGGCGTGTTCGGACCGGGCGGCGGCGCGACGCTGCGTTCCGGGGAACCGGGCGCTCCAGCGCGTGAAGTTCACTGCGTTCAAGCCTCGTGGTGTCGCTCGTGGTCGCTGTGTCACTCGGTGGCACTCGGGTGGCACTCGGATGTCACGCTGATGTCACTCTGTGCAGGTGTGAGCCCACCTATGGTCACACGTCCAGTGTGGCCGACGGCACTGACAACGTCAGCCCCGGCTCTCCTTCGGGGGGTCCTTGGGGCCTCCGCCCGCGGCGAGTTCGAATTCTGCTCTGGGGTGTTCGAGGGATCCCAGGGAGACGATCTCACGCTTGAAGAGACCGGAGAGGGTCCATTCGGCGAGTACGCGCGTCTTGCGGTTCAGGGTGGGGACGCGGCTGAGGTGGTAGGCCCGGTGCATCAGCCAGGCCGGGTAGCCCTTGAGCTTGCGGCCGTAGACGTGGGCGACGCCCTTGTGGAAGCCGAGCGAGGCGACGGAGCCGGCGTACTTGTGGGCGTACTCGGTGAGGAGTCCGCCGCGCAGGGCCGAGACGAGGTTGTCGGCGAGGACCTTGGCCTGGCGGACGGCGTGCTGGGCGTTGGGCGCGCAGGCGGTGCCCTTCTCGGGCGCCGTGATGTCGGGGACGGAGGCGGCGTCGCCGGCCGCCCAGGCGTGTTCGACGCCCTCGACGGTGAGGAAGGAGGTGCAGGCGAGGCGGCCGCGGTCGGTCTTGGGCAGGTCGCTGGCGGCGAGGATCGGGTGCGGTTTGACGCCGGCGGTCCAGACGACGGTGCGGGTGGGGAAGCGCGCGCCGTCGCTGAGGACGGCGACGCGGTTCTCGCAGGATTCGAGGCGGGTCTCGAGGCGCAGGTCGATGCCGCGGCGGCGCAGTTCGCGGATCGTGTAGGTGCCCATTTCGGGGCCGACCTCGGGGAGGATCCGGTCGCTGGCCTCGACCAGCACCCATTTCATGTCCTCGGGTTTGACGTTGTGGTAGTAGCGGGCCGCGTAGCGCGCCATGTCCTCCAGCTCGCCGAGGGCCTCGACTCCGGCGTAGCCGCCGCCGACGAAGACGAAGGTGAGGGCCGCGTCGCGGATGGCGGGGTCGCGGGTGGAGGAGGCGATGTCCATCTGTTCGATGACGTGGTTGCGCAGGCCGATGGCCTCTTCCACCGTCTTGAATCCGATGGCGTATTCGGCGAGTCCCGGAATGGGCAGGGTGCGGGAGACGGAGCCGGGGGCGAGGACGAGTTCGTCGTACTCGATCTCGATGGGGCCGCCGCCCTCCTCCTCGGTGGCGAGGGTGGTGACGGTCGCGGTCCGGGCGGCGTGGTCGATGCGCCGGGCCTCGCCGATGACGATGCGGCATTTCGGCAGGACGCGGCGCAGCGGGACCACGACGTGGCGCGGGGAGATGGAGCCGGCGGCCGCTTCGGGGAGGAAGGGCTGATACGTCATGTAGGGCTCGGGAGTGACCACCGTGACCTCGGCCTCGTCGGTTCTCAGCTTTCGCTGGAGCCGGAGTGCCGTGTACATGCCTACGTAGCCGCCGCCGACGATGAGGATCCGCGTACGGGGCGGGGTACCGGGGGCCGTGCCCCGGGAGTTAGCAGCCTTCACCATCCCATGACGCAACGTGGCCGGGAGTTTGTCCACAGGCCCGACAAATTGTGTGACCGGAGGGAAGCCCGGGACGGGGTTGTCCAGGGATGTGGATGTAGGTGAAGGTGCGCAGGTCAGACAGTGCGGAAGGGGTGATTCCGGGGACTTGGAACGGAAAAGTGAGGGTGAATGCTCCGATCGGGCGGCGGTCCGTCCGGGGCTGCCTCTTCTGAATTGACTCTGGCTCAACTATGTTCGTATCTCGTCGAGGAGTAGGACCAGGGCCCTCATGACCGTGGCCCCCCTCGACGCGAAGGCGGGGAGTGTCTCCGGGGGGAGACAAATGATTACCGGGGGATACACATGCACATTTCCGATTTCCATGCTTCTGGCACGGCACTGTCGACGGCCACGGCCTCGGCGGAAAGCAATGGCCGTCTGATGGCGGGCGGTCCCACCACGCACGGCGTGGGCCGCTCCACGCCGCTGCGCGTCGACGCTCAGCGCAACCTCGAACACGTACTGCGCGCGGCCCGCGAGGTCTTCGGCGAGCTGGGCTACGGGGCCCCGATGGAGGACGTGGCACGGCGCGCGCGCGTCGGCGTCGGCACCGTCTACCGGCGGTTCCCCAGCAAGGACGTCCTGGTCCGGCGGATAGCCGAGGAGGAGACCTCCCGGCTGACCGAGCAGGCGCGCACCGCGCTCGGCCAGGAGGAGGAGCCGTGGCAGGCGCTGTCGCGGTTCCTGCGCACCTCCGTGGCCTCCGGCGCCGGGCGGCTGCTGCCGCCGCAGGTGCTGCGGGTCGGCGGGCCGGAGGAGGACGGGGCGCAGGACGAGGACGCGCGCGTCCCGCACCAGCGTCAGGCCGTCGTGGCCGGCGGGGCTCCCGACCTGCGGGTCGTGGGGGCTCCGCGGACCGGTCTGGACGACGAGCCCTCGGACGACGCGGGCGCGGGTGCGCTGCTGGAGGTCGTCGGCCGTCTGGTGGACCGTGCCCGGGAGGCCGGTGAGCTCCGCGCCGACGTCACGGTGGCCGATGTGCTGCTGGTGATAGCCACGGCGGCGCCCGCGCTGCCGGACGCCGCGCAGCAGGCGGCGGCCTCGGCGCGACTGCTCGACATCCTGCTCGAGGGACTGCGGTCCCGGACCGTCTGACAGGGAGTGGCGGGACCCCGTCCTGGTGGTCGCGTCAACCGGATCCATCGAACGGCTGCTCGCTCGAACGGGTGAGGTCACGTACGGCGATTCGCCGGACCTTGCCCGGATGAGTGGATGGCGTGGAGACGGGTCCGGTGCGCGGCCACCATGTGACACGCTGGATCGGTGTACCGGTTTGAGCGTGTCGTACGAGGGCTTCCGCGATGAGCGTTGACGGGCGGGAAGAACCGCGCGCCGGTGGCGATGTCGAGGCGGGCAGTCTGCCCGCCCGGCAGGTCCCGGCGCAGCGCGAACCGGGCGGGCGGCACGCCGCCGGGTCGAGCGGCGAGCTGCCGCCGTCCGACGGGGACTTGATCGCCCGGATGCGCGGCGGCGACGACGGCGCGTACGAGGAGCTGTTCCGCCGGCACGCCGATGCCGTACGCCGCTACGCCCGCACCTGCTGCCGGGACGGGCACACCGCCGACGACCTGACGGCGGAGGTGTTCGCACGCACCCTCCAGGCGGTACGGGGCGGGGCCGGTCCGGACCAGTCGGTGCGCGCCTACCTGCTGACCACCGTGCGCCGGGTCGCCGCGGCCTGGGCGAAGACGGCCAAGCGGGAGCATCTGGTCGAGGACTTCGCGCTGTTCGCGGAGCAGGCGGCCGGAACCGGGGACGGCCCCGTCGCGCTGAGCGGGGACGACACCCTGGAACTCGGCGCCGATGTGCGGGCGATGCACGAGGCCGAGCAGTCCCTCGCCATGCAGGCCTTCCGGAGCCTGCCCGAGCGGTGGCAGGCCGTGCTGTGGCACACCACCGTCGAGGAGGCCTCCCCGAGCGCGATCGCGCCGCTCTTCGGGCTGAGCGCCAACGCCACCGCCGTACTGGCCAGCCGGGCCCGCGAGGGGCTCAAGCAGGCCTACCTCCAGGCCCATGTGAGCACCGCGCTGAGCTCGGGCGGGGACTGCGCGCGGTACGCCGACCGGCTGGGCGCGTACGCCCGCGGCGGCCTGCGCATGCGGGCCGAGCGGGGGCTGCGCAAGCACCTCGAGGAGTGCGCCCGGTGCCGGATCGCCGCCGGGGAACTCAAGGACGTCAACGCGGGCATTCCCGCGCTGCTGCCGGTCGCGGTCATCGGGTGGTTCGCCGCCGGGTACGCGGCCAAGGCCGCCGGGGTGGTGGCGGGCGGGGCCGTCGCCGCGGGAGGTGCCGGGGCCGCCGCTGCCGCAGCGGGCGGATCGACCGCAGGGGCCGGAGCAGGGGCCGCGGGTGGGGCCGCCGGTGGGGCCGCGGCGGGCGGGTCCGGCGGGGTCGGCGGAGCCGTGGCCTCCGAGGGGCTGGGGCTGCCCGCGAAGGCCGCCATCGCCGCCGGGGTCGTGGTCGCCGCTGCCGCCGGGGTGGTGTTCGCACTGGCCGGTGACGACACCGAGCCGCAGGCCCGGGCGAAGCCAGCGCCCAGCCTGGCGGCGCCGGTGCTGCCGGTGCCGGGGAGTTCCGCGCCCGCCGCGCAGGAGCCGAGCCCGACGGAGGCCGAGCCGCCGCCGGCACGAAGCTCCGTACCGCCGCCGCGGACGTCTTCGCCGACCCCGCCCGCGCCGCCGGCCGCCAAGGTGCCGGCGCCCTCGCCGAGCCCGGAGCGGCCTTCGCCGAGCCCGAGCCGCAGCGTCAGTCCCCGGCCGAAGCCGCCGGCTCCCCCGCCGCCGTCTCAGGCCGCGGAGGGGTTCCGGCTCTCCGGGCTGGACCACTCCGTCTTCGGGGACCACAGCGGTCCCGAGATCCAGACCTGGCGCAGCAGCTGGGTGTGGCAGCGCTGGGGCCCGCAGATCGGCGGGCAGCGCTATGCCAACGGGATCACCGTCGACTCCCGCTCCTCCGTGGAGATCGCCCTCAACCGGCAGTGCACGAACTTCTCCGCGCGGGCCGGTGTGGACGGCCTGTCACTGCTCACGGACGGCGAGGTGCGCTTCTCCGTGTACGCGGACGGGCAGCGCCTGTGGCAGTCCCGCGCGCTCGGCTACGAGGACCGGGCGGTGGGCGTCTCCGTGTCCCTGGCCGGGCACAAGACGCTGCGCCTGGTCGTGGAGCGGGCCGGGGACGGCCGCCTGCCGACGCTGGCGAGCTGGGCCGACGCCGTGATCAGCTGCCGCTGACGCGGCGGGCGGCGGCAGGCGGGCGGCGGGCGGCGGTCAGGTTTCCGCGAGGAGCGCCGCCACCTGCGCCGGAGTGAGGGCGGCGCCGGCCGCCTCCTCGCGGGCGTGGCGTTCCGGGCCGAGCGCGGCTCGGGTGCGGTCCGGGAGACCGGCCAGGGCCGCCGCCTCCGGGACCGAGCGCGGGTGGCCCGCGCGCCACGCGGTGGCGGCGGCGAGGACCCGTACGGCTTCGGCGGAGCGGCCTGCGGCCGCCAGCTGAAGGGCGGCGGTGTCGGCGAGCGCGGCGAGGACCCGTTCCGCGCAGTGCCCCTCGACGGCGGCGGCCAGGGAGGGGGCGATCCGGGCCAGGGCGGCCTCGGGGCCCTGCTCGCGTCCGGCGAGGAGCGCGTCGATGTTGTCGAGCCCGGCGGTGAGCTGCGGCGGCCCGGTGACCTTCCCGGCCTCGGCGCGGGCCAGATCGCACTCGGTGCGGGCCCGGGCGAGGTCCTCGCGGAAGAGCGCGAGCAGCGAGGCGACCAGATGGCTGTAGGCGCGGACGTCGTACACCCCGCCGAACTGCCCGGCCTCCAGGTCCGCCTGGTCCAGCAGCCGCTCGCATTCGTCGAAGTCACCGGCCGAGAAGGCCGCTTCGGCGATCCGGACGAGCGCGAAGGGCGCCTCGATGTGCGCGCCGACCTCGCGGGCGAGGCGCAGGCACTCCTCGTACTCGGTGCGGGCGTCGTCGTACCGGCCCTGGGAGAGGGCCAGTTCGCCCGAGGCGCTCGCGACCTGGGAACGGATCCAGCGGTCGCCGACGCGGTGGGCGATCTCGTGCAGTTCGGCGATGTCCTCGTCGACGGTGGGCAGACCGCCGGTGATGTCGATGGCCACGTGGGTGCGGAGCATGAGGGTGACGCCGAGCTCCCAGTCACCGCCGTGGCGGCGGCAGTTCGCCACGGTGGCGTCGAGCTGGCCGCGGAAGTCGAGGGCGTTGCCGGTGAGGAACGAGGCCATGGGCCAGAGCAGACCGGGGAAACGGGCCGACTCCGGTCCGCCGCGGGCGAAGACCTCGACGATGCGGGCCGTGAGGGCGGCGTACTCCGTGGAGTGGAACTGCTCGATCTCGCGGCCCTCGGCGAGCAGGAAGAAGTGGAGGGCTTCCAGGCGCATGAGCTCCCAGTAGGGCGCGGAGTCCTGGGGCGGGCCGGGCGGGGTGACGGCCAGGACGCGGGCCGCCCATTCGGCGCCCTCGTCGCGGTAGTTGCGCAGCCACCAGAACCAGCCGAGGGCGAAGACGAGGCGGCGGGCGGTGTCGTCGTGGTGGGTGACGGTGTTGTGGAGGGCGGCGCGGAGGTTGTCGAGCTCGGTCTCGATCCGGCGGATCCAGGGGAGCTGGGCGGCGGAGCGGAGCAGGGGCTCGGCCTCCTCGGCGAGGGCCGTGAAGTGGGCGGCGTGCCGGCGGGCGGTACGGGTGCGGGCGGCTGGGTCGGCGGCGGCGCGTTCGGTGGCGTACTCGTGGATGGTTTCGAGCATGCGGTAGCGCATGCCGGTGGGGCCGGCGGGCTCGGCGAGGACGAGGGACTTGTCCACGAGGGAACCGAGGAGGTCGGGTACGTCCAGGGGGGTGGCCGGCTCCAGGGGGTCAGCGCCGTGGTCGTCGGCGCCGTTGTCGTCCGCGCCGTTGTCGTCCGCGCCGTTGTCGTCCGCGCAGACCGCCTCGGCCGCCGCCAGGTCGCAGCCGCCCGCGAAGACGGACAGGCGGCGCAGGACGGTGCGTTCGGGCTCGGAGAGGAGGTCCCAGGACCAGTCGACGACGGCGCGCAGGGTCTGCTGGCGCGGGAGGAGGGTCCGGGAACCGCCGGTCAGGAGGCGGAAGCGGTCGTCGAGCCGGTCGGCGATCTGGCGCGGGGTGAGCAGCCGCAGCCGGGCGGCGGCCAGCTCGATGGCGAGCGGCAGGCCGTCGAGGCGGGCGCAGATCTCGGCGACGGCGGCCGGGTCCTCGTCCGGGGTGAACCCGGGGCGGGCGGAAGCGGCCCGGTCGGCGAAGAGCCGGTGCGCGGGGGCGGGCGGGAGCGGTTCGACGGGGCGGAGCGTTTCGCCGGGGACGCCGAGGGGTTCACGGCTGGTGGCGAGGATCCGTACGCCCGGGCAGTGCGCGAGGAGGCGATCGGCGAGGTCGGCGGCGGCGCCGATGACGTGCTCGCAGTTGTCCAGGACGAGGAGCAGACGGCGGTTCGCGCAGTGCTCGACGAGGAGGGTGGTGGGGTCCTCGGCCGGGGTCTTCTCGCGGGCCACGAGGGAGCTCTCGCGCAGGCCGAGGGCGCTGAGGACGGCTCCGGGGACGGCCGCCGGGTGGTCCAGGCGGGCCAGTTCGACGATCCAGGCGGGCTCGGGGCGGCCGGTGGCGGCGGCCGCGTCGGCGTGGTCGGCGGCGGCGTGCTCGGCGAGGCGGGTCTTGCCGGAGCCGCCGGGGCCGGTGAGCGTGACGAGGCGCAGGCGGGCCAGGTCGTCTCGGAGGGAGGCGAGTTCGGGTTCGCGTCCGACGAAGGAGGTGAGGCGGGGGCGGAGGTTGCCCTGCGGGACGGGGGCGGGGGCGGGGGTGGGGGGCGGGGTCCGGGGTGGGGTCGGGCGGAGGAGTTCCGCGTGCAGGGCGGCCAGTTCGGGGCCGGGGTCCGCGCCGAGGGCATCGGCGAGGGTGCGGCGGGTGCGCTCGTACGCGGCGAGGGCCTCGGCGGGGCGGCCGGCCGCGCGGAGGGCGCGGAGCTGCTGGGCGCGGAGGGGTTCGTCGTACGGGTGCTCGTGGATCAGTGCCTCGATCTCCGGGAGGAGCGATGCCGGGTCCGGGATCCCGGAGCGGAGGTCGGCCTCGACCCGGTCGCGGAGCGCGGCCGTACGGTGCGCTTCGGCGGCGGGCGCGTGGGCCGTGCGGGCGGGCTCCGGGAGGTCGGCGAAGGCGGGGCCGCGCCAGAGGGCGAGGGCCTCGCGGAGGGTTTCGGCGGCGGTGCGGTGGCCTTCGGCCAGTTCGCGGGTGCCTTGGCGGGCGAGCCGGGTGAAGCGGTGGAGGTCCACGTCGTCCGGGCCGGCGACGGCGAGGCGGTAGCCGCCGGCGGGGTCGGCCAGGACGGTGTCCCGGGAGCCGAGGGCGCGGCGCAGGCGGGCGACGAGGGCCTGGAGGGCGGCGGGGGCGTCCTGGGGCGGGTCGTCGCCCCAGACGTCGTCGATGAGGTCGGCGACGGGGACCGGGGTCCGGGTGTCGGCGCGCAGGGCGAGCGCGGTGAGGAGTGCGCGGAGGCGGGGGCCGCCGAGGGGGCGGGGGCCGGTCTCGTCGCGGGCCTCGGTGAGGCCGAGGATCAGGTAGATCACGGAGCCATACTGCCGGGCGATTGCTGGGGGTGGGTGGGGGTTTTCGGCGTCCGCCGGGGCCTGGGGCTCCCGCCCCTGGGCCCTGGCACCTCAAACGCCGGCGGGGCGGGAGTGGGCCCCGGGCCCCCAGCGGGG
>NZ_JBSGXB010000232.1:0-12491 GCF_053609185.1 Streptomyces sp. NPDC054956
CGCGATCTGGTCAGGCCTCGCTCCGCCAGCCACTCGGTGAGTGCCGGACCGTCCTGAAGGTCGGCATCGCAGTCACCGATTCCTCGGAGACCGGATTGGTGGTGCAGGGTCCAGCAGGCGATCAGCTCGCCCTCGACGCCGTGAACCGTGATCGTCGGCCAGCCGTTGCACAGGCACTGGTCGCCGGTGCCGCCGTCCACAATGCCCAGCACTTGGGCCAGGTCTGCGATCTGGGCCTTGGAGCACAGCGGTACAGCGGTTAACGCTAAGCCGGTGATCATAGGCATCTAGCACAGCCGATCGGCCTGGCGCCGGGGTTCGGTGGAAGATCGTTGGGCGGCTGCGTGCGTCGTTAGCGTCAGGTCCATGCCAGTGGAGTTCTTGACCGACGAGCAGGCGGCTTCGTACGGGAAGTTCAACGAGGAGCCGACCCGGCCGGAGCTGGAGAGGTTCTTCTTCCTCGACGACGAGGACCGCAAGCTGGTCGCGAAGCGGCGTGGTGATCACAACCGGCTCGGGTTCGCTCTCCAGATGTGCACCGTGCGCTATATCGGCCGGTTCCTCCCGGATGACCCGCTGGACGTTCCGTGGGCGGTGGTGGAGTACCTCGGGGAGCAGCTCGGCATCGAGGACGTCAGCCGCGTAAAGCAGTACACCGAGCGCAAGCCGACGGCGTACGAGCACGCGTGGGAGATCCGGGACGCGTACGAGTACCAGGAGTACGACGACGCGGAGTGGGGGCGGAAGTTCCGCACGTTCCTGCACGGCCGGGCGTGGACGCACGCCGAGGGGCCGGTGGCGCTGTTCAACCAGGCGGTGGGCTGGCTGCGCCGTCACCGGGTGTTGCTGCCGGGGGTGAGCGTGCTGGCCCGGAAGGTGTCGGAGGTGCGGGCGGTCGCGGAGAAGCGGCTGCACGCCACGGTCGCAAGGTCCGCGCACCGGGCGGACGCGACGCTGCCCGGGGACCTGGTGGCCACGCTGAAGACGCCGGAGGGCGCCCGGTTCTCGGAGCTGGAGCGGCTGCGCCGGCCGCCGACGCGGACGACGGGGTACGGCGTTCGCGCGGTCGTTGGAGCGGGTCGATGAGATCGGTGCGTTCGGTCTGGGCCGGGTGCGGCTCTCGCAGGTCCCGCCGAACCGGCTGGCCGCTCTGGCCCGCTACGGGTTGGGGTCGAAGGCGGCGAGCCTGGAGCGGGGGGAGGAGCCCAAGCGCACCGCGATGCTGACCGCGGTGATGCGGCACCTGGAGGCGAAGGCCATCGACGAGGCCCTGGACCTGTTCCAGGTGCTGATGGCGACCCGGCTGCTCAGTACGGCGAGGCGGGCGACGGAGAAGGATCGCCTGTCGACGTTGCCGCAGCTGGAGAAGGCGTCGAGGACGCTCGCGCGGGCGGCGAAGGTGCTGTTCGAGGAGCTGGAGCTGGTGGAGACGCACGGCGCCGACCTGGACGCGGCGGCGCTGTGGACGGCGGTCGAGGAGGTCGCCCCGCGGGAGACAGTGATGACCGCGGCCGCACTCGTGGTGTCCCTGGTGCCCGAGGACGAGGACTCGGCCGACGTCGCGATGCGGGCGGCGCTGACCACCCGCTACAACACGGTGCGCCCGTTCCTGGCGCTGCTGGGCGAGTCGAAGGCGCTGGCGGCGTCGACCGGCGGTGCGCGGGTGCTGGCCGGGGTGAAGGGGCTGCCCGCGCTGGCGCGGCGGCGGGTGAAGGACAAGCCGCTGCTGCCGCGCGAGGTGGACGAGAAGCTGGTGCCGCCGGCGTGGCGCAAGGCGGTGTACGCGAACGCCGAGTTGCCGCAGGGGTCGGTGGACCGGGACGCGTACGTGGTGTGCGTGCTGGAGCAGCTGCACCGGGCCCTGAACAACCGCAACGTGTTCGCCTCCCCTTCGCACCGGTGGTCCGATCCGCGCGCCCGGCTCCTGGACGGGGCGGCGTGGGAGACGGTGTGCGAGGACGTGCTGGCCGGGCTGAGCCTGGACATGCCCGTCACCGAGCACCTGGCCGAGCTGGTGCGGGCCCTGGACGCGGGCTGGAAGCAGATGGCCGAGCGCCTGGAGTCGGCGGGCAGGGACGCGAAGGTGTCGCTCGACGTCCTGCCGAACGGCCGGGTGAAGCTGAATGTGGAGAAGCTCGGCGCGCTCGGCGAGCCGAAGTCGCTGACCTGGCTGCGCAAGCGGGTCGAGAAGATGCTCCCGAAGATCGACCTGCCGGACCTGCTGTTCGAGGTCCACTCCTGGACCGGGTTCCTCGACGCCTTCGTCCACCTCGGGGACGGCACCACCCGCATGAAGGACCTGACCACCTCGGTGGTCGCGCTGCTGGTCTCCGAGGCGTGCAACATTGGTATGACGCCGGTCACCAACCCCGGCCACGAGGCCCTGACCCGCTCCCGCCTGGTCCACGTAGACCAGTTCTACCTGCGCTCCGACACGATCGCCGCGGCGAACGCGGCTCTGATCGAGGCCCAGTCCGAGGTGCCGATCGTGCAGTTCTGGGGGGACGGGCTGCTGGCCTCGGTCGACGGGCTGCGGTTCGTCGTCCCCGTCCGCACGATCAGCGCGGCGCCCTCCCCGAAGTACTTCGGGTTCAAGCGCGGCATCACCTGGCTCAACGCCGTCAACGACCAAGTCGCGGGCATCGGGCAGATGGTCGTTCCCGGTACGCCGCGCGACTCCCTGCACATCTTGGACGCGCTGCTGAACCTGGACGGCGGCGTGAAGCCGGAGATGGTGGCCACCGACAACGCGAGCTACAGCGACATCGTGTTCGGGATCTTCAAGATCCTGGGCTACAACTTCAGCCCCCGCTTCAAGGACCTGGACGACCAGCGGTTCTGGCGGGCGACGATGCCTGGGGTGGAAACGGGCACGTACGGGGTGCTGGAGCCGCTCGCCCGCAACCGCGTGAACCTGAAGAAGATCGAGACGTGGTGGCCGGACATGCTCCGGGTCGCCGGGTCCCTAGTCACCAACCAGGTCAGGGCGTACGACCTGCTGCGGATGTTCGGCCGCGAGGGCCACCCCACGCCGCTGGGGCAGGCGTTCGCCGAGTACGGGCGGATCGCCAAGACCGAGCACCTGCTGCGGATGGTCGACCCGGTCGACGACACCTACCGCCGGCAGATGAACCGCCAGCTCACCGTGCAGGAGTCCCGCCACAAGCTCGCCCGCGACGTGTGCCACGGCAAGCGCGGCACCATCCACCAGGCGTACCGCGACGGAATGGAGGACCAGCTCGGCGCGCTCGGCCTGGTCCTCAACGCCATCGTCCTCTGGACCACGAAGTACATCGACGCCGCCGTCACCCAGCTCCGCGCCGAGGGCCACGAGCTGCGGGACGAGGACATCGCCCGCCTTTCCCCGCTCAAGCACGCGAACCTCAACGTGCTCGGCCGCTACAGCTTCAACGCCTCCACCCCGGCCGCCGGCGCCCTGCGCCCGCTGCGCGACCCGGACGCGGCCGGGCTCGGGCTGGATGAGGACGACGAAGAGTAGACGGGACCTCGGCCTCTCCCCGGGAGCCGGACTGTAGATGATGGCGTGGTGACGAACATCAGCGACGCCCATGTGAAGGTCCACTTCCGGATGGAGATTGACGAGGACGGCTGGCCGCCCGCAAGCGTTGAGAGCCTCTGGGCAGTGGACCTCGGCGACGGAACAGTGCGTCTCGACAACACCCCATGGTTCGTCCGCGGCATCGCGAGCGGCGATGTCATCCGCGTGGACGTTGACGATGACGGCTTGCGCTGGGCCGGGGAGACCGTTCACCCCTCCGAGAACTGCACCGTCCGGTTGATCGTGCTGAAGGACGGTGGCTCTGAGGCGGCCCGGCAGACCGTGCTGGAGACCTTCCACCGGCTCGGTACCACCGGCGAGGGCATCGAGCAGTTCCGGATGGTCGCGCTCGACGTCCCTCCGGAAGCGGACATTCAGCGGATTCGCAAGCTGCTCGAACACGGCGAGGCGAAGGGTTGGTGGCACTGGGAGGAGGGATGTGTAACTGCCGCTTGGGAAGCCAGTGCAGACACGGAGAACGAGTGAGCACAGCGACAACGAAGGGTGCGAACTTGGGACCACTCTCACAAATGTTCCTTTCCCAGAACGCCAACGGCTCGGCAGCCGGGAAGCCGCCGCAGGGCCGGATCGGCTCGCACAACCCGTTCTCACTCAAAGGTGGGTTGCGCCCCGTTCTGAGAACTGCGTTGTGCGAGGATCCGGGGCCATGACGGACCCTCACCACCCCGACCCGGCCGACGCCGACGACGTCGAGCGCCACCCCTGCCCGCGGTGCGGCGCCGCGTCCGGATCACCCTGCCGTTCACGCGGCGGCGCGGTCGCCGGGACCTACCACACCGGCCGGTTCACCAAGGTGCCGCGCCTTGCCAAGCTCCTGCGGGTCCAGACACCCACCGACCGCGGGCCCGGCCAGCCCTGGCGGCCCGGCACCCCGCCGCCCGCCCCGCTCGACCCGGACACCCCAAGCGCGGACATCCGCATCGGCTACGCCCGCTGCTCCACCCTCGGCCAGGAACTCGACTCCCAGCTCGATGCCCTCACCGCGCACGGCATCCCCCGCGAGAAGGTGTTCAGCGAGAAGATCAGCACCCGCATCCGGGTCCGCCCCCAGTTCGAGGCCGCGCTCACCGCCGCCCGCGAGGTCAAGGCCCACGCCCCGCACTGCCGGGTCATCCTCACCGTCTACGAGATGAAGCGCCTCGGCCGCGACGCCGCCGAACTCACCGCGCTCGCCGACCACCTCACCGCCCACGGCCTGGTCCTGGAAATGCTCGCCGGTCCCTTGCCGGGGATGTACGACCCCAGCGGGCCCGGCCGGCTGCTGTTCGCGTTCTTCGCTGCGATGGCGGAGACCGAACGCGAGAACATCCGGGAGTCCACCCTCGAAGGGCTCGACACCGCGGCCCGCAAGGGCAAGCACGGCGGCCGGCCGCCCGTCATCACCGACGACATGCTCCACACCGTGCTCCGCCGCCGCGCGGCCGGCGAAACCGTCGAGCAGATCCAGCCCGACCTGTTCATCCCCACCGGCAAGCGCAAGGGCCACAGCCCCTCGGTGGCCAGCGTCTACCGGGCCCTCGCCGAGCACGCCAAACGCGAGGCGTACCCCGAAGCAGTCGCCCAGGCCCACGCCGACTTCGCCGCCAGCCGGACCGCGGCGGTCCCCGAGCCCCGCCCCGCTACTCCTGACCGAGCGTCGCTCTGATTACAGAGAGCTACTTGTCACTTCGCGGCAGCTTCGGGAGGGCAGGGCCCGGACCAGCGGGGCCTGGGCGAGTCGGCGGCTACAGACCCGCCCGGTTCAGTAGCCACTCCATGTGCTCGCCCGGAAGGAACGGGGAGGCGCCAGCGGCTTCTGCAACGCGCTCCGAGGAGTCAGCGAGGAGACGTAGCAGGGCTTGGAGCGGGAGGTTGCGGTGGGGCGCGACCGCGCAGCGGACGCGGTCTTCGGGGTCGGCGGCCAGCTTCTCGGCAAGTTCCGGGGGCAGATCCGGATCGCGGGGTGCGAAGGACCGGAGCCGGGGCTCAGGGTCGGTGGCGAAGCGGCGCAGGGATGTCGGCGGGAACGTCAGGACCTCCTTCGTGTCCCACCAGAACGTGAACTTGTCCCGCCGGGGCCGGTAGCGGCGCTCGATGCTCTCGGCGGTCGCGAGATCGACCAGGTGCGGGGCGGTGTGCGCCATGGTGAGGCGGACCATCTCCTCATCGTCGTCGAGCAGTCGCGCCACCGCGCTGGCGGGAAGGGCCTTGCTGGCGGCTGCGGAGACTCGGAAGCTGACGTAGGGCGAGTCGATGTGCGGCAGTGGATCGGCCGTCACCCAGGGCAGCCGCAAGATCCGCAGTTCCGTGGATGCGAACTTGTTCTGGAACCAGTGCAGGACCGTTTCGTCGTCCGCGTCAGGGCCCGGATCAGCCGCCGAGCGCGACAGTTCGTGGACCGAGGCGTGGATCTGTGCCCGCACGTCCTCGGGCGTGTCAGGCCGGGCGAAGACCTTCACCCGGACGTCCAAGGCCGGATCGACCGCAAGGGCCTCGCGAGCCAACGGTGGCAGGTCGGGATGCCGGGCGAGCTCAGCGCGAACCTCGCTGTCCGGATCTGTGGCGAGCCGCTGGAGGGTGTCCGCGTCGAGAACGGCGTGAATGACCGCGCCCGCCCGAGTCACGGGGTCAGCCAACAGCGCCGGGAGTAGGTCCGAGGGGGGTATCGGATGCGGCAGGCGCGCGTAGTACGTTGAACACGCCGCAGCCCGGACCTTGGCCTCGGGATCGGTCAACAGGATGCGGCGAACCGCCTCCGGTGCTTGTGGCCAGTGCTTCGCCAGCGCGGCGCGGATCGCGGAGTCGGGGTCGGCGGCAAGGCGGGACCGGAGGTCGGACGGTGTGTGTTGGCTCTGGGCCAGGTACTCACGGACCCGTGGATCGGTGTCGTTGATGAGCTGTTCCAGCACCTCCCTCGGTGCGGTCGCGGCGTGGACGACGAGTGCGGCCCGCACCGCCCCGTCCCGATGGGCGGCCAGTCGGATGCGGAACAGGTCCGGCAGCCGGTCGTTGAGCACCAGGCTGTGCAGGAGCCAGCGGTCGTCGATCGCGACGATCTCGGCGATCATGTCCTCGGTAAGGTCCGGACGCTTCGCCACCTTCCCCATGCTCCGCCGCCATGCGAATAGTCGCCGGACCATAGGAGCTGGCAGGGCTGGGTTCACCGCCAACCCGTCAATCACCTTGTCGAGGTGAACCGGAGTCAGATCGTCAGCATCCATGCAGCCAGCATCCCAGGCGGGCTTCCATGCGAAGCCACCAGGGACCGGTCCCGCTGCTGACCTGTCGCCGGCGTCATCGTCAGCCCGGAAGGAAGATGCGCTCGGCGTCCGGGTCGCCGACGGACAACCGAGCCAGAGTGGCATCCCCAGGTCATCGCCGCGTCCAAGGGCAACCACGGCGGACGCCCGAAGGTCATCGACGACGACATGCTCACCTTCGCCGTCGCGCTCAAGGACAAGGGCGTCCCCGTCCCCGAGATCGCAAAGAAGTTGACCATCAAGGTCGGGAAGAACGCGGGCAAGTCTCCGTCGGTCGCCTCGCTGTACCGGGCGCTCGCGGAAGCCGAGGAAGCCGCGGCTGACGACGGCCTGCCGCTGCGGCCCAAGCCCGTACGCATCCGCCGGCCCGAGGACCCGCTCACCCCCGAAGAGATCGACCTCCGCGAACGGCTCCAGGCCCAGCCCCACCCGATCGCCGAGCTGCGGTAGTCCCGCCCACGACCTGCACCGATCCCGTGATCACCGGCTTAGCGTTAACCGCTGTACCGCTGCACCCCAAGGGCGGTACAGGCCGGTGATCGACTCCTGCCCTGACTCGTGACGTCCGATGGCGCTGAGACCAGGGTGCCCAGGAAGTAGGTGGCGGGTTCTCTGCCGGGACGGCGTGACGGGTTCGGTAACGGATCTCGGCGCCCTGGCCTTCGGGGACCCTGCGACCGGATGGAACACACATCGATATCGACGGGAACTCTTCTCCGAGCGCGATTGCTGCCCGCCCCCGTACGCACGAGCAGGCCCGTGGGCGCATGTCCGAAAGTGTGCGACGGGTGTCGTTCCAGACGCTCGTCGGCGGATGCTGTCGGCGTCAGGATGTCCATAAGGGATCACAGCGGTGCAACCTCGGATCAGCCGGGTGCAGGGAGCAGGGAGCAACTCATGGGGTTTGGCCGACAGGTGGCGGTGTTCGGCGCGTACGGGCACACCGGACGGTTCGTCGTGGCGGAGCTTCTCAGGCGCGGGTACGTCCCCGTGCTCTCCGGCCGTGACGCCGACAAGCTGAAGGCGCTGGCGCACGAGGCCGGCCTGGACACCCATGTGGCGTCGCCGGCGACCCGGCCTCACTCGACCGCGCCCTGGCAGGTACGTCTGCCGTGATCAACTGCGCCGGGCCTTTCGCGTCCACCACGGCCTCCGTCGTCGAGGCCGCCTTGCGGGCCCGGATCCCGTATCTCGACGTCGCGGCCGAGATCGAGGCCAACCTCGACACCTTCGCGCACTTCGCCGACCGGGCGCGCGAAGCAGGAGCCCTCATCGTCCCGGCGATGGCCTTCTTCGGCGGTCTGGGCGACCTGCTGGCCACAGCGGCCATGGGCGACTGGACCGGGGCCGACTCGGCGCACGTCGCCTACGGACTGAGCCACTGGCACCCCACCGCCGGCACCCGCCTGTCCGGCGCGGTCTCCCGGGAGCGGCGCGGCGACCACCGCCTCCGCTACACCGGCGGCCAGTGGGAGCACCGCACCGACGCCCCGCCCACCCTGCAGTGGTCCTTCCCCGAGCCTATGGGATCACGCCAGGTGATCGGGGAGTTCACCATGGCCGACGTGGTGACCATCCCCAGCCATCTGTCCATCCCGGACGTCACCACGTACATGACTGCCGAGGCGGCCCGCGACGTCGTATCGCCCGACACGCCCGCGCCGGCCGCGGCCGACGAGAGCGGCAGGTCCGACCAGACCTTCCTCATCGACGCCGTCGTGCGAGCGGGCGGCACCGAACGACGCGCCGTCGCACGCGGGCAGGACATCTACGCCGTCACCGCGCCCCTCGTCGTGGAAGCCCTCGACCGCGTCCTCGACGGTCGCACCCTCGCGATCGGCGTCGCCTCGGCGGGCCAGATGTTCGACGCCCCCGACTTCCTGCGCGCCCTGTCTCCGCACATCTCCCTGGAACTGCATCCCTAAAGGGCCGTCGTACCGGACCGCCCGTGACAGCCACTGCCCGAAGGAACCCCGCCATGCCGTACTTCGAGTCCGCCACCGACCGCACCCGCCTCCACTTCGTCGACTACGGCCCCCCGGGCGGACCCGTCATCGTCTTCGTCAACGGCTCGTACTTCGGTACCGAGATGTGGGAGCACCAGATGCTGCCGCTTGCGGCCGAAGGCTTCCGGTGCGTGGGCTTCGACCGCAGGGGGCACGGCAGGTCCGAGGACGTCTGGGGCGGTTTCGACCTCGACACGCTTGCCGGGGACCTGGGCTCGCTGCTCGACCACCTGGACCTGCGCGACGTCACCTTGGCCGGGCATTCGATCGGCGCGGTCGAGGTGGTCCGCTACCTGACCCTGCGCGGGACCGACCGGGTGGCGCGCGTTGCCCTCGTCGGCGGAATCGCCCCGGGGCCGGCCCGCAGCACGGACCACCCGGAAGGACTGGACCCGGAGCTGATCCGCGGATTCAACGAGACCTTCCGCCAGGACCGGGCAAAGTTCTTCGCCGACGGCGCCAACGCGTTCTTCGCCCGCCACCTGCCCGGCCCGCCGGTGTCGGACGCGTACGTGGCCTACATGGTGGACCGCTGCCACGGGGCAACGGCGCGCGCTGCCAACGCCCTGGGAGACATGCTGCCCTCCCTGAACCTCGTCCCGGAGCTGGTGAAGACCGACTGCCCGGCCCTCGTCATCCACGGATCGGACGACGCCTCCGCCCCCCTGGCCCTCACGGGCCGCCGCGCGGCGGACCTGATCCCGGGGGCAGAGCTGCACGTGTACGAGTACGCGGGTCACGGACTGTTCGCGACCCACGCGGACCGCCTCAACGACGACCTGCGCGCCTTCGCCCGCGCCTGACGGTTGAACCCACGACGTCCGGGAGTACGTGGGCTTCCACCCCGCCTTGCCACCGAGGCGCTCACCTGGACGCTGTTTGCCGAAGGACCGCCACCCAGACACCCCGAACCAAGGGAGTTCCACCCCCATGACCGTCCAGCCCATCCGTGCCGCCCTGACCTTCGACGGTCGCACCCTGTCCTATCTGGACTTCGGTGGTAACGGCCGGCCCCTGCTGGCACTGCACGGCCACCTCTCCGAAGGGGCGTCCTTCACCGACCTGGCGTCCGCGCTCGGCCCCGAGTGGCGGGTGATCGCCCCTGACCAGCGGGGCCACGGGGACTCGGACCGGGCCCCCGACTACACTCGCGCCGGCTACGTCGCCGACCTCCTCGCCCTCCTCGACCACCTCGGCATCGACCAGGCGGTCTTCCTGGGCCACTCCCTCGGCGCGTTCAACGCCGTCCACCTGGCCGCCGAACGCCCCGACCTGGCCAAGGCCCTGATCACCGTCGACACCGCCGTCGACCTCCCCGACCACGGCACCAGCCCCCTCGCCTTCGTCCTCGACTTCCCCTACACCGCCGGCACCCGCGAGGAACTGACCGCAGCGTGCGGACCAGTCGCCGCCCTTCTCGGCCCCGTGCTGCGTCCGCTGCCCGGAGGCGCCGGCTGGCGGCTGCCGTTCCACCCGCAGGACACCGTCGACTCCGAGAACCTCGTCCACGGCGACCACTGGAAACAGTGGCTCGCGACCGACTGCCCCGCGCTCCTCATCCACGGACTACGCAGCCAGGTCCTGCTTGCCGAACAGGCCCATGCGATGTGCTCCAGGCGCCCCGGCACGATCTACCGCCCGCTGGACACCGACCACTTCGTCCAGCAGGCCGACCCCGAGGGCTTCGCCACCACGGTCCGGGAGTTCCTCGCGGTTATCTGAACCACCCTCATCACCTGCTGGGCCCGAGCCGGCAGAGATCTCCCGGCTCGTACCGCCTCACGACACACAGATAGGGGCCGAGCCGCCCGGCCTGCTCGGCGTGGCTGCTCCCCTTCCCCAGAGCCGATGGCTGCGGCCGGCGCCCGTGCATGGGCCATCGCCGGCATGCACCGGCCTGGTGGCAGAGCACACCGCGTGCAGCACCCCGCGCCGCGACCGGCGGGGCCGTCGGCCGCGGCGTACCGGCAGAGGGCCGCACGCCACCGCCGCCGGGCGCGCACCACAGGCCGTTGTCAACCTGCCACATTCCACTCAAACCATCCATGACATCCCGTCACCTCGACCGGATTCCGACAGAGAAGGCACCCATGCGCGTCACTCGAAAGCCCCTCTACCGAACCCTCCTGGCACTGCTCACCGCCGTAGGGATCACCTCGCTGGCCCCGCTCACCACGGCATCAGCTTTTTCCAGCGCCAATTTCGTCATGCAGAACCAAGCCAGCGGCATGTGCCTGGACGTACCCGGTGGCAGCGGCGTGTGGGGCACCCAGCTCATCCAGTGGCCCTGCAACGGCGGCGACAACCAGAAGTTCTCCTGGGACTACGTCGGCGTCCGACCCGTGCTGCGCAACAAGGCCACCGGACTGTGCGTCGAGGTTCCCGGGTGGTCCACCGCCAACGGCACCGCCGTCACCCAATGGGGCTGCAGCGCCGACGACAACCAGCGCTGGTTCCTGAGCGGCCCTCAGAATTCAGTCTTCCACAATCAGGCCAGCCAGAAGTGCCTGGAGGTTGCCGACTGGCGTACTGACGCAGGGGCACCGGTACGGCAATGGGACTGCCACAGCGGCGCCAGCCAGCAGTGGGTCCACACCAACGTCGGCTGACAGGGCGCAAGGGCGGGGCATCCGGCTCCGCCAGGCTCGGCAGGCTGGGTGCGGCGCGCTCCGCTAGGCGCCCGCTCCGCTAGGCGCCGCAGAGGCGCATGACGGAGAGAGCGCGGCCGGATAGAAGGTTGCGCCCAATACTCCAGCTGTCGTTCGTGATGATCCGTGGGACAGAGTGGGGGCAGGACTACGTACGAGACGATGCCGTTCCCTCTTGAGACCGAGCGGCTGATACTGCGACCGTGGGCCGAGTCGAACGCCGCTGAGTTCTGAGCCCTCCTCTCCGAACGAGGCAAGGGCACCCCCACGGTTGAACACCTCCGGACGGCCATCGCGGAGCTGCTCACCGCGAACCGGAAACTTCGCGTACTTCACCGACAGCGCCCATCGCCCCCGCAGTGCCGCGTCGATGCGCGGTGCTGCTCGAGGTGCAGGCGCGGTGACAGCAAGGGCGGGAGACTGCCGGGCATGGATGCGGACTCGGTGGCGGTGGAGTTGTACGGGCTGCGGCCGTCGGAGTTCACGGCGGCCCGGGACGCGTACGTGGCCAAGGCCCGCAAGGCGGGAGACAAGCCGCTCGCCGCCGCGATCGGCGCGTTGCCGCCGCGACCGGCTCAGGAGGCCCGGCCCGCCGGATCCACGACGGAGCGCGTCCGGCCCCGGAACCGGATGCCGACGGGCGGGCAGGGGAGGTGCGCCGCGAGCGTGTGAAGGCAGCACGGACGGAGTTGGCCGAGGCCAGGGCGGAGGCGGCGCGGGCGGAGGCGGCGGCCCGGCGCGCCAAGGGCGATGCACCCCCGCCGCTCCAGCTTCTTGCGGACCGGCAGGGGTGCATCGACCGTGTTCCAGCGCGGGGCCGGCTTCTCCAGCGATGGCATCAGGAGTCTGTTCGAGCCGCACGTTCCGCGATCGGCTGGGATGCGGCGTCTGGCGGAACCTCCGTCTGCACGTCAAACGCGCGACGTGGGTGCGAAGCGGTGGCTCATTCGATGTAGGAGTCGGGGGCGATGTACCAGCGAAGCCACTTCCAGGCGTTCGGTCCCGGCAAGTCCTGGTT
>NZ_JBSGXB010000233.1:0-12491 GCF_053609185.1 Streptomyces sp. NPDC054956
ACTCCATGGACCCACACGGCCAGTTAGCCCGACGCTTCCCCCTCGTCTCACGATTCCGGCCCGCCTGCCTTCCCCTTCCCGACCGCGTCCAAGCCCTCGTGACGCTCGCCGACTCCGCCGCAGCCGGAACAGACCAGGGCCTCGCTTCGGCCGTCTACAACCAGGCCGCCCTCGTCGCCTCCGATGTCGGCTTTCCCGACCTCGCCCGCCAGATGTGCCACCAGCACGCCGACGCCTACCTGCACGCCGCCCCGCTCCCCGTCATGACCGCGATCCGGGCCCTCGAACCGGTCGTCAACCTCGCGCGCCTCCAGATCCGCGCCGGGCACCCCGACGACGGCCTCGACCGTCTCCTGCGCCTCTCCGAGGCCGTCAGCAACAACATCGCCGACCGATTCGACGGCGTGCACGTCCCCGCCGACCTCGTTCAGACCAAAGCCGACCGGCAGGAAGTCCGGGCGTGGTTGTGGCGTGTCCTTCTCGCAGACGGCTCACGCACCCTCACCGGAGCCGGCCGGTGGGCCGAAGCCCTCGCGCACACCCGTGAACACCAGGGCATCGGCAAGCGGATGTTCGACGGCCGACAGATCGCCGTCGTCGCCGCCCTCACCAGCGGTGACACAAGCCACGCCGCCGAACTCATCGCCGAGACCGCCGCCGGCGACCCGTGGGAACTCGCCGTCACCGCCTGCCTGCACGCGCTGTGCCACCGAGCTTCCGCCGGCCTGGGCCATGCTCAGGAGACCGAACTCGAGGCTGTGGTCCTCGCCGTCCCCGCCGAGCAGGGCATGACGGTCTTCGACACCCGGCTCCGCCTCACGGCCCTGGCCGCCATCGACTCCCCTGCAAGCCCAACCGCCCAGCGCATCGTCAACCAGCTGTACCACCACGTCACTAACGCCCGCGACGGCTTCGCCGCCCGGGAAGCGCTGGCCGACCCCTTGTTCGCCAAGCTCGCGGCACCGTCGCAACTTGCGGCCTGCCATGACCTCGTCGAGGCCTGCGCCCTGGGCTCTGGCACCATTCCAGTTCAACTCCGTCGCGCCCTGGACGCAGCACTTCAGCGGAGCGACCGCGTGATCCGCGACAGCCTGTCGGCTTCTTGATCCGTCTCCGGTGTCGGAGCCCAGCCTGCCAGCCCCACGGACATGCACGAGCCCGGCGACCGTACTGAAGCCCACAATCCCCTGCCCGGGTGACACAGCCCTGTGCGAGCTAGTTTCAACGCCGCCAGCGCAGACATGCCAAGCCCACCCAGCGCGACCAGAACATTCGTGCGCCATTCGCCCCCGATTCGGCCGTGACACACCCGATCGGGAGCCGTTTGGGAAGCCAACCGTAGGGATCAGTGGGAGGCGCACCTATGCGACGACGTCATCACTTCCATATTGATCACGCCGGACACTCGGTCAGCGCCACCGTCCAGACGGGGCACCCCGCAGTGGTTGAGGTACTCGTCGATGGCAACCAGACCGGGCACACCACGACGCATGACGACCGCCCCGTCACTATGCCCGTCGAGCTGCCCACTGATCCGCCGACCGCGGTGGCGGTGCGCGCTAGGCCGGTCCCCGTATGCCGCGTTGTTTCCTGGAGATCGCCGGGAGCGAGCCGCAGATCATGTCTCCGCGCCCGTACTGGCTGACGCGCCAGCCCGTAGGGCGAGGCGGGGCTCCCCGCCACCGAACGCGTAAGCGGTGACTGGCGCATGCCGGTCACCGCTTACGGTCGGGCCAACGCCTCGGATCAGGCCTTGAGTAGGTCGCGTAGTTCGCGCTCGATGGCGGCCTTGGGCTTGGCCCCGACGATGGTCTTGGCGACCCTGCCGCCGACGAAGACGTTCATCGTCGGGATGGACATGACGCCGTACGCGGCGGCCGTCTCCGGGTTCTCGTCGATGTTCAGCTTGACGATCTTGATCCGGTTGCCGTGCTCGGTGGCGATGGCTTCCAGCGAGGGGGCCAGCTGGCGGCAGGGGCCGCACCAGGGCGCCCAGAAGTCGACGAGTACTGGCTTGTCGCTCTGGAGGACATCCTCGATGAAGGATGTGTCCGTCACGCTCTTAAGGGCCACGGTGCGGCCTCCTCTCGTGTGTGGGGCGGTGGTTAGCGCGCGTCGGCAAGGGCGGCGAGGTACCGCTCTGCGTCAAGGGCGGCGGCGCAGCCGGTGCCGGCGGCCGTGATGGCCTGGCGGTAGGTGTGGTCGACGACGTCGCCCGCGGCGAAGACGCCAGGGAGGCTGGTGCGCGTGGACGGGGAGTGGACCTTGAGGTAGCCCTCGGCGTCCAGGTCGAGCTGTCCGGTGAACAGCTCGGTGCGCGGATCGTGGCCGATGGCGATGAAGAGGCCGGTCACGTCGAGGTGTTGGATCTCCTCGGTGATCACGTTGCGGACCGTGAGACCGGAGAGCATGCCGTCCTTGTCCTCCAGCTCGGTGATCTCGCTGTCGAAGAGGAAGGAGATCTTGTCGTCCGAGAAGGCTCGGTTCTGCATCACCTGGGAGGCGCGCAGGGTGGAGCGGCGGTGGACGACGGTGACCGAGCGGGCGAAGCGGGTGAGGAACGTGGCTTCCTCCATGGCGGTGTCGCCGCCGCCGACCACGACGATGTCCCTGTCGCGGAAGAAGAACCCGTCGCAGGTGGCGCACCAGGACACGCCCCGGCCGGAGAGTTCCTCCTCCTTGGGCAGGCCGAGCTTGCGGTAGCCGGAGCCGGTGGCGATGATCACCGTCTTCGCGCGGTGAACGGTGCCCTCGGAGTCGGTGACTTCCTTGATCGCGCCGGTCAGGTCGACGGAGACGATGTCGTCGTCGATCATCTCGGCACCGAACTTCTCGGCCTGGGCCCGCATGTTGGTCATGAGGTCCGGGCCGTCGACCCCGTCGGGGAAGCCGGGGAAGTTCTCCACCTCGGTCGTGGTGGTCAGCGATCCGCCGACGAAGATGGAGCTGCCGAACAGCAGAGGCTTCAGCTGCGCTCGGGCCGTGTAGAGGGCGGCGGTGTATCCGGCGGGGCCGGAGCCGATGATGATGACGTTGCGTATGCCGTCGTCGGCGATGGTCGCGTCGGTCACGGGATCAGCCCTGCTTCTTGGCGTCGATCTCGGCGATCAGGCCCTCGATGAGGCCCTTGATCTCGTCGCGGATGGGGCGGACGGCCTCGACGCCCTGGCCGGCCGGGTCCTCGAGCTGCCAGTCGAGGTAGGTCTTGCCGGGGAAGTACGGGCAGGCGTCGCCGCAGCCCATCGTGATGATGTAGTCGGACGCCTGGGCGGCCTCGGGGGTGAGGACCTTCGGCTTCTGGTCGGAGATGTCGATGCCCAGCTCGGCCATGGCAGCCACGGCCGAGGGGTTGATCTGCTCGCCGGGCACGGAACCGGCGGAGCGGACCTCGACGCGGTCACCGGCCAGGTGGCGGAGGAACCCGGCCGCCATCTGGGAGCGGCCCGCGTTGTGGATGCAGACGAACAGGACGGAGGCGGCAGGAGCGGAGGACATCTGTTCTTCCTTGGGGTGAGGCGACTGCGGTGGGGATCTGTGGGGGCTTCAGGGGGCGAGCTGGGTGAGCAGCTCGGTGATGTGGGCGTCGATGGCGTCGCGGATATCGCGGACGACGGCGATCGGCGCCCCATCGGGGTCGGCGACGGGCCAGTCGAGGTAGCGGCGGCCGGGCATGACGGGGCAGGCGTCTCCGCAACCCATCGTGATCACGACGTCGGCGGCCTGGACGACCTCTTGGGTCAGCGGCTTGGGATAGGCATCGGCCAGGTCCACCCCGGCCTCGGTGAGGGCCTGAGCGATGTGCGGCTCCACCGCGTCGGCGGGGTGGGTGCCCGCGGAGGAGACCGTTACCCGCTCGCCTGCCCGGTGCGCCAGGAGAGCCGCGGACATCTGGGACCGGCCGGCGTTCTGGCTGCACACGAACAGCACTCGGGTCGGCCCGCTCGTCAGCCCTTGGGTGTGGGCGAGGGCGTCCAGGCGTTCAGCGGTCAGCCGTTCCGCCAGCACGACCAGGTGCGTGCGGATCCGTGCCTGTTCGGCAAGACGTGCGTAGGAGTCGGTGAGCAGGCTGAGCACGGTTTCCGGCGCGAAGTGGCCGGTGTACCGGGAGGCGAGACGGGCAGCCCCCGCAGCCAGGCGTTCGTCCGGCAGGAGGGGCGAGGAGGGCGTGGACATGGCGTTCCCGTTCAAAGGAGCCAATAAGGTCAGCTCGGACTGGTGTCAGCCCCAGCTGATGTGACAGTATCAGCACATGATGACGTCAGTCGACACTGATCTGATCCGGGTTCTGGCCGACCCGCTCAGGCTCCAGATCGTGACCCTGCTCGCCCGCGAGACGCTGTGCACCACCCACCTCGTGGAGGAGACGGGTGCCAAGCAGACGAACCTCTCCAACCACCTGAAGGTGTTGCGCGAGGCCGGGGTCGTGGATACGGAGCCATGCGGGAGGTACATCTACTACCGCCTGCGCCCGGAAGTCATCGAAGCCCTCGCCGGTCAGTTCGCCGACCTCGCCACGACCGCGCGTGCCACCGCCGAAGCGAACCTCAAGCGGTCCTGCCCATAGCCTTCCGCGCTTTGCCTCACCTGCCCGAGGAGAACCCGTCTTGACCGCCACCGAGCCCGTCGCCGCCCCCGCAGCGGAGAGCGACATAGCCGCCGACGAGCCCCAGCCCGCACCCGGCGCGACCCCGCCCCGCACCCCGCTGATCGCCCGCGCCGCCGCCGAGCTCGTCGGCACCGCGGCCCTGGTCGCGATCGTCGTCGGCTCCGGCATCCAGGCCACGAAGCTCACCGACGACGTGGCTCTCCAGCTGCTGGCCAACTCCACCGCCACTGTGTTCGGGCTCGGCGTCCTGATCGCCCTGCTCGGTCCGGTCTCCGGCGCGCACTTCAACCCGGCCGTCACCCTGGCCGAGTGGTGGACCGCCCACCGCGGCGGCGTTGGAGTCACCGCCCGCGAGCTGGCCGTTTACGTGCCTTCGCAGGTCGTCGGCGCGATCGCGGGCGCGATCCTGGCCGACGCGATGTTCGGCGAGCCGCTGGTGAAGTGGTCCACGCACGACCGTTCCGCCGGAAACCTGCTGCTTGGCGAGGTCGTGGCGACCGCCGGCCTGATCATGCTGATCTTCGGCCTGGCACGCACAGACCGGCTCCGCTTCGCGCCCGTAGCCATCGCCTCGTACATCGGCGCCGCGTACTGGTTCACCTCCTCCACCTCCTTCGCCAACCCGGCCGTCACCATCGGCCGCGCCTTCACCGACACCTTCGCGGGCATCGCCCCGGCCTCCGTCCCCGGCTTCATCGGCATGCAGCTGGTCGGCGCCGTGGTGGGCCTGGCGCTCGTGGCGGTCATCTTCATGCGCGGCAAGAACGACACGGAGCAGCCCGCGGCATGACGCAGCGCACGGATGTGGTGGTGATCGGCGGCGGCCAAGCAGGGCTCGCCGCCGGCTACCACCTGCGCCGCCTGGGCATCGAGCACGTCATCCTCGACGCCCAGGCCACACCCGGCGGGGCGTGGCAGCACACCTGGGACTCCCTCCATCTGTTCTCCCCGGCGCAGTACTCCTCGCTGCCCGGGCGGCTGATGCCCGCCCAGCCCGGCCAGACGTACCCGGACGCGCAGCATGTCGTGGAGTACCTCGCCGACTACGAGAAGCGGTACGAGCTGCCGGTCCAGCGCGGCGTGTGGGTCGACGCGGTCCACCGCGACGGCGAGTTCCTCCGCGTCGAGAGCGATTCGGGCGGCTGGCGGCCTCGTGCGGTCATCAGTGCGACCGGCACCTGGACCCGCCCGTTCATCCCCGCCGTCCCCGGTCGCCGGGAGTTCTCCGGCCGCCAGCTCCACACGATGCAGTACAAGAGTCCCGCCGAGTTCGCAGGCCAGAGGGTGATCGTGGTCGGCGGCGGGAACTCCGGCGCCCAGATCGCCGCCGACCTCGCCTCCGTGGCCGAACTGACGTGGGTCACCCAGCGTCCGCCCCGCTACCTGGCCGACGACATCGACGGCCGCGCCCTCTTCGACGCGGCCACCGCCCGCCGCCGTGCCCTGGACGCCGGCCGCGCCGACACTGGTGGCGTGGCCTCCCTCGGCGACATCGTGGCCGTGCCGCCCGTACGCGCCGCCCGCGACGCCGGACTCCTGCATGCGAAGCCGATGTTCACGCGGCTTACCGCTACCGGCGTCGAGTGGGCCGACGGCACCGACGCTGGAGCGGACGCGGTCATCTGGTGCACCGGCTTCCGCCCCGCCCTCGCTCATTTCGCCTCACTGCGCCTGCGCGGCACCCGCGGCCACATCGCGACTGTCGGTACCCGGGCCGTCGACGAACCGCGGCTGCACCTGCTCGGCTACGGCGACTGGACCGGCCCCGCCTCGGCCACCTTGATCGGTGTGGGACGCCCCGCGCGAGACGCCGCACGGGACATCGCGCAACTGCTTGGCAGCTGACGCCGGGCCCGGGGTGTCAGGGGCGGGCAAGGATCGTGCAGATGTCGCCGGCCGAGCAGGTGTCCGGGTCGGTCACGGCGGCCCGGCGGGCCAGCTCGCGCAAGACCGTGCGAGCCTGGCGGAGCTCGTCCATCCGTCGTTCGACCGACCTGGGTGCATGGCGCCTGGCCGCTGTCGCGCAGGGCAAGGACAGAGCGGATCTCGGCGAGTGTGAGCCCGCCGGCCTGGGCGTCGCGGACGAACGCGAGCCGGGCTACGGCGTGGGGCGGATAGTCGCGGTAACCGCCGGGGGTGCGCGGGGGCGCAGGCAGCAGGCCCGCCTGCTCATAGAAGCGGATCGTCTTCGTCGTCAGCCCCGACTCGGTGGCGAGCTCCCCGATGCGCATGTCTTCAGCGTACGGCTTGACCTTCCATCGCACTGGAAGGTCTACGGTCGGCCCCATGAGGATCACCGTGCTGACCGTGCCTGACTGCCCCAACGCTCCCGTGGTCCGCGAACGGATCACCGCAGCACTGGACGGGAAGCAGGCTCAGGTAGAGCTGATCGAGGTGCGCCAGGAGGCGGAGGCAGCCCGGTGGCGGATGACCGGCTCGCCCACGGTCCTGGTGGACGGCGTCGACCCCTTCGCCGTGGCCGGTGCTCCGCCCAGCGTGTCCTGCCGCCTGTACCGGGACGAGGAAGGCCGGCCCGGCGGAGCGCCGAGCGTCGAGGCCCTGCGGCAGGCATTCGCCGCCACCGGGGTGTCCGCGTCCGCGCCTGACGATGAATGCTGCGGGGATGAGCGTGACGTGCTGGATCCGATCGGCCGGGGCGGCCGGGGCCGACGCGCCCCCGGCCAGCGCGGCCTGCGCACGGTCCATCAGGCCGTGCTGCGGCACTTCGCCGCCACCGGTCACGCCCCCGAACCGGCCGCCCTCGCCGACGCCGCGGCCACCGCAGGCCGTACGGCCGTGGACGTGCTAGCCGAGCTCGACCGAGAAGACTTCCTGACCCTCGACGCCGACGGGCGTATCCGTGCGGCGTATCCGTTCTCCGCGGTGGCGACCCCGCACCGGCTGCACTTGGCGCGCGGGGTGGAGGCGTGGGCGATGTGCGCGATCGACGCCCTCGGCGTCGCCGCGATGCTCCACCAGGACGTCGCGGTCACCTCCTGTGACCCGGTCGACGGACGCCCGGTCACGGTCACCTTCACCGACGGCACCGCGCGCTGGGAGCCCGCCGAAGCGGTCGTCTTCGTGGGAATGCGGGCGAAGGCGGGCCCGGCGGCCTCGGTGTGCTGTGACGCGCTGAACTTCTTCGCCGGCCCCTCCACGGCTCAGGCGTGGGCACGACAGCATCCGGAGGTTCACGGCCGGATCACCAGCCATGGCGAAGCCCTGCGCATCGCCGAGCAGACCTTCGGCCCGCTCCTGGACGAGGACTGACCGGCAGCCGGGGCCCGGTTCCGCCCCCGGCCTGGGCGGGAATCATCCATCCCCGAGCACGAGTACGGGTGGAGCGGAGCATTATGGGCGAGCACACGGCGATGGACCGGCAGGCCGTACACGACGACTATGCGCGGGCGCGGCAGACCTTCCACGCCCTCGTGGACACCGCCTCGCCGCGCCGCCTTGACCGCCCAAGTGACGGCACCCGGTGGACCAACCGCCAGCTGCTGTGGCACATGCTCTTCGGCTACATCATCGCCCGCGTCCTGCTGGTTGTGGCGCGTGCCTTCGGCCGACTGCCCCGGTGCCTGAGCCGAGGTTTCGCCAGGCTGCTGGACGCGGGTACCAAGCCGTTCGACCTCGTCAACTACCTGGGACCCTGTGGGGCCGCCAGGGTCGTCAGTCCGCAGCGGATGGCCGTCATGTACGACCGGGTCACCGGCGCGTTGGAGCGGCGCCTTGCTGCCGAGTCGGACGCCGCCCTTGCCCGCGGTATGCACTACCCCGTCCGGTGGGACCCCTTCTTCAAGGACTTCATGACGCTCGCGGACATCTACCGCTACCCCACACAGCACTTCGAATTCCACTGCCGCCAGCTGACCCTCGATGAGCCAGGCTGAGCGGAGTCCGGCCAGCCGTGTCACCCATACCGAGACCAGGCGCGCGGGCCGCGTGCTCCAAGCCTGGAGCTGGTCAGTGGCTGCGGGGCGCGTACATGATCACGGCCATTCCCGCGAGGCAGACCATGGCGCCGATGACGTCCCAGCGGTCGGGGCGGTAGCCGTCGGCGACCATGCCCCAGGCGATCGACCCGGCCACGAAGATCCCGCCGTAAGCGGCGAGGATACGGCCGAAGTTGTCGTCGGACTGGAAGGTGGCGACCACCCCGTAGAGGCCGAGGGCGATGACTCCGGCGCCGATCCAGATCCAGCCCTTGTGCTCGCGGATGCCCTGCCAGACCAGCCAGGCGCCGCCGATCTCGAAGAGGGCGGCGACGGCGAACAGGGCAATGGAACGAGCGACGGCCATAACGGGGGACCCTACCGGCGGCCCGTGTCGCTGATCTTCAGCGGGTCGGCGGTCACCTTGCAGCCGCACCCGTCCTCACCTGCGGTCTTCGCCGAGCAGGAGCAGGAGCGGCGGCGCTGACCAAGCCACCAGGCGCCGGCGGCGAGCACGGCCAGGACGACGGCGAGGGCCGGCAGCCAGCCGACGACCGCCCCGGCACCCGCCCCGACGACACCCGCAGTGATCAGGACGGGCAGCGCACAGCACGCCAGAGCGGCCAGGCCCCCCCCCCGAGGCGCGGTGGGGGCGGGGGTCAGCAGCAGGGTCCGGCATGGCGGTTCTCCTCGGCGAGGTCGGTGAAGGGCATGGGGCAGCAAGGGCTGGAGGCGCAGACGGCCAGGTCGTCGCAGCCCGCCTCAACCGCGGCGGCCAGGGCGGTGCGGATGGTGGTCAGGTCGGCGATCTTCGCGTCGACCTCGGCGAGCTTGGCCGCGGCCCGGTCCTGGAGTCCGGGTACGCGGCGGCCGTGGCGGTGACGGCCTGCCTCCAGGAGCTCGGCGACCTCCTCCAGGGTGAACCCGAGCCTCTGGGCGGCCTTGATGACCCGCAGGGCGGTGACGGCGTCCTCGGGGTAGAGGCGGTGGCCGCCGGGGCTACGGTCGGGTTCGGCCAGCAGGCCGCGCCGCTCGTAGTAGCGCAGGGTCTGGATGTTCACCCCGGCCGCGTCCGCGACCTGCCCACTGCGCAGTCCTTCCCCGCTCACGGCAGGTCCAGGTGGGCCGCGGCCTGCTCCTGAAGGGCGTCCAGCACCGAGACGTGTGCTTCATCGACCTCGACGTCGAGCAGGATATGTTCCGGGCCGGGCTTGATCGTGAAGGTGAAGAACGAGCAGCAGCCGCTCTCGCGGGCAACCAGATCGCGCACCCTCTCCTCAACGCCGGGGCCGCCGGTGAGCACGAGGCGGAGCCGGCGCCGGTCCGGCCGGGTGGAGCCGGCCAGCTGCTCGGCGAACAGCGCGTTGAACTCCGCGACCCGCAGTGGCTGCTCGGGCGTGGGCAGCGTGCAGGAGGCCGGAACCCATGACCTCATCGTGACCACTCCCGTCGTCGAGTCCCCGGCCCAGTGTGGGCGGGGACATCTCCGACGATAAACCTGTACCTGGGTACCGATTGCAAGCCGGGCGGCGCCGACTGGTGCGGCCCTTCACGTCCTGGCAGAGCGGCGTCAGCCGACGGCGGGGCTGCGGCGTTCCAGGAGTACGACATCTCGCCACGCGCCGTGGTGGCGGCCGATGCGCTCGCGGGTGCCGATGACCCGGAAGCCGGCGCGCTGGTGGAGGGCGAGGCTGGCGCGGTTCTCGGGGAAGATACCGGACTGGATCGTCCAGATCCCCGCAGCCTCCGTCGAGCCGATCAGTGCGGTGAGGAGCCGCATGGCGACACCCTGCCCACGGGCGGCGGGGTGGACGTAGACGGAGTGCTCGACCACGCCCGCGTACGCGCACCGGTCCGAGACCGCGCTCGCCGCGATCCAGCCCAGGACCTTGCCGTCCTCGCCGACGGCGGCGAAGCGGTGCTCCGGCAGCTTGCTGGCCTCGAATGCCTGCCAGGTGGGGGCGGTGGTCTCGAAGGTGGCGTTGCCCTCGTCGATCCCCGCCTGGTAGATGGCCAGGACCTCGTCCGCGTGTGCTTCTGCCAGCGGCGCGATGGTGATGGTCATGCGGTAGCCGCACGAGTCAGGAGCTGTCCCATGGCGGCGAGCACCGCGGGCTCGACCCGGTAGTACACCCACGTGCCGCGCCGTTCGGAGGACAGCAGCCCGGCCTCCCTCAGCTTCTTCAGGTGATGGGAGACCGTCGGCTGGGAGACGCCCACGTCGGAGATGTCGCACACGCACGCCTCGCCGCCCTCATGCGAGGCGACCAGCGAGAACAGCCTCAGACGGACCGGATCACCCAGGGCCTTGAACATGACGGCGGTCCGTTCGGCCTCCTCGGCCGTCAGCGGGCGCTCCGACAGCGGCGGGCAGCACGCCGCCACGGCCTCCGGCTCCAGCAGCGGCAACACCTTCGTAGTCATGCCCCCATCATCCGACGAGTTTCGACGGATGTCTATGTTGACGAACATCGATCCAGGGTCCACTCTAGAGGCGTCAGGACATCGACAGACGTCGAATCAACTGGGGAGCCCGCCGTGAACGCATCCACCGAAGCCCTGCCCGTCGTCGTGATCGGCGCCGGCCCGATCGGACTCGCCGCGGCTGCCCGCCTCATCGAGCGGGACATCGAACCCCTGGTCCTGGAGGCCGGACCGGCCGCCGCGTCCGCCGTGCGTGACTGGTCGCACGTACGCCTCTTCTCCACCTGGTCCGAGGTCGTCGACCCGGAGGCCGAGAAGCTACTCGCCCCTACCGGCTGGGTCAAGCCGGACGGTGCCACATACCCGTCCGGTGGCGACTGGGCCGAGCTCTACCTCCAGCCCCTGGCCGACGTACTCGGCGACCGTGTCCGCTACAACGCGACCGTCACT
Organism: Streptomyces sp. NPDC054956; assembly: GCF_053609185.1. NCBI lineage: Bacteria > Bacillati > Actinomycetota > Actinomycetes > Kitasatosporales > Streptomycetaceae > Streptomyces > Streptomyces sp. NPDC054956. The sequence goes on from NZ_JBSGXB010000233.1 coordinate 11,416, forward strand.
GGTGTCTCGCGGGCCGGCCGCGACCGCATCGTCGATGCCGACCGCGAGGCCCAGCCCTTCGTCGTTCACTTCACCAGCCCCGAGGGCCGCGAGGAGAGGATCTTCGCCCGCGCCGTCATCGACGCCTCCGGAACCTGGTCCACCCCCAGCCCGGCCGGCGGCAGCGGCCTGCACGCGCTCGGCGAGAAGAGTGCCGCAGAGCAGATCTCGTACCGCGTCCCGGACCTCAAGGACCCGGCCGTCCGGGCCCGGTACGCCGGCAAGCGCACCGCCGTCATCGGCTCCGGCGCCTCCGCCTTCACCGCTCTGGCCTACCTCGCCGATCTCGCCAAGGCTGAGGACGGCACCGGCACGCACGCCACCTGGATCCTCCGGCGCGGGATCAGCGGCTCCACCTTCGGCGGCGGCACTGCGGACCAGCTGCCCGCCCGCGGCGCCCTCGGCCTCGCCGCCAAGGCCGCAGTAGACGGCGGATACGCCGACGCGGTCACCGGCTTCCGCACCGACGCCATCGAGAAGACGGAAGACGGCCGCCTGGCCCTCGTCGGCGAGGACGGCCGCCGCCTGGACCCTGTCGACGAGGTCATCGTCCTCACCGGATTCCGCCCCGACCTCACCTTCCTCGACGAGCTGCGCCTCGGCCTCGACGAGCGCCTCCAGGCCCCGGTCGAGCTCGCCCCGCTGATCGACCCCAACCAGCACTCCTGCGGCACCGTCTACCCGCACGGCGCGGGCGAGCTCTCCCACCCGGAGAAGGACCTCTACCTCGCCGGCATGAAGTCCTACGGCCGCGCCCCCACCTTCCTCGCCATGACCGGTTACGAGCAGGTCCGCTCCATCGCCGCCGCCCTTGCCGGCGACTACGAGGCCGCCGAGCGCGTCGAACTCACCCTTCCCGAGACCGGCGTGTGCGGCGGCGCCGGTCTCTTCGACCAGCCCGAGGCTGCCGAAGAGACCGGCGGCGGCTGCTGCGCCGCCCCGGCCACCCTCACCATCGGCGCCCCCGCCTCCTCCGGCGGCTGCTGACCACCGTGCCCAACACCCAGGCCAGCGTGGCCGCGACCGGGACGGGGGTC
>NZ_JBSGXB010000234.1:0-12444 GCF_053609185.1 Streptomyces sp. NPDC054956
CGCCGCCGTGCTCGCCGAGCACGGTGCCGTCAAGGTCCTCACGGCCGACGCGCCCGAGTTCTCGGACTACCTCGTCGTACCGAAGGTGGACGCGCTCCAGGCCGCGTACGACGCCGTCTCCCCGGCCGCCGTGCTCGTCCCCTCCTCCGCCGAGGGCAAGGAGATCGCCGCCCGCCTGGCCGTGCGCATCGGCTCCGGCATCATCACCGACGCCATCGACCTGGAGGCGGGTGACGAGGGTCCGGTCGCGACGCAGGCCGCGTTCGCCGCGTCCTTCACCACCAAGTCCCGCGTCTCCAAGGGCACCCCGGTCATCACCGTGAAGCCGAACTCGGCCCCGGTCGAGGCCGCTCCGGCCGCCGGCGCCGTCGAGGCGCTCGCCGTCACCTTCGGCGCCCTGGCCACCGGCACCAAGGTCACCTCCCGCACCCCGCGCGAGTCGACCGGCCGCCCCGAGCTGACCGAGGCCGCGATCGTGGTCTCCGGCGGCCGCGGCGTCAACGGTGCCGAGAACTTCCACATCATCGAGGCCCTCGCGGACTCCCTCGGTGCGGCCGTGGGTGCCTCGCGCGCCGCCGTCGACGCCGGCTGGTACCCGCACTCCAACCAGGTCGGCCAGACCGGCAAGTCGGTCTCCCCGCAGCTGTACATCGCCTCCGGCATCTCGGGCGCGATCCAGCACCGGGCCGGCATGCAGACCTCGAAGACCATCGTCGCCATCAACAAGGACGCCGAGGCTCCGATCTTCGACCTCGTCGACTACGGCGTCGTCGGCGACCTCTTCGCGGTCGTCCCGCAGCTGACCGAAGAGATCAAGGCGCGCAAGGGCTAATCCTTGACCGCGGGCGCTGACCTGCGGGTAAGTGGTCTCCGGGGCCGTGTGGTGTTTCTCACCGCACGGCCCCGAGTCGTTTGTCCCACGCGTCGGAGGGACCATTGACTGAGCGGAACCCCGTGACTAAATTCTGCAATGCGGATCTAAGCTTCCGTGAAGCGGAAAAGAGGAGAGTGCACGATGGGTCAGCAGGAGAAGGTGGCGACGAGCCTCGCAGGCGCGGTCAGCGAGGGCATCAGCGCCTCCCTCGCGCCGGTGGACGCGGAACTCGCGCGCCACTACCCGGGCGACCCCGGCACCCGTCAGCCCATCCACACGGTCTACGTGCCCGGTGACGTCTTCGACGCGGACACCATCCGCTCCTGGGGCGACCAGGCCCTCGCGGCCCTGGACGAGCACGCCCCGGACGCGGCCACCTTCGCCAAGGTACTCGGGATCTCCGACGAACTGGCCGTACCGGTCTACGACCGCGTCCGCGCCAAGCTCGCCTCCGAGCCCATCGAGGACCTCCGCGTCGACTTCGAGGACGGCTTCGGCGTCCGCTCCGACGAGGAGGAGGACCAGGCCGCCGCCCGTGCCGCCCGCCTCGTCGCGGAAGCGTTCTCCAACGGCACGAACGCCCCGTACATGGGCATCCGCATGAAGTGCATGGAGTCCAACGTCCGCGACCGCGGCATCCGGACCACCGACATCTTCCTCTCCGGCCTGCTCGCCCACGGCGGCCTGCCCGAGGGCCTCGTCCTGACCCTGCCCAAGGTCACGTACCCCGAGCAGGTCACGGCCTTCGTGAAGCTGCTGGAGGCCTTCGAGACCGCCCGCGGCCTGCGCCCGGGCCGGATCGGCTTCGAGATCCAGATCGAGACCAGCCAGTCCATCCTCGCCTCCGACGGCACCGCCGCGGTCGCCCGGATGATCGAGGCCTCCAAGGGCCGCGCCACCGGTCTGCACTACGGCACCTTCGACTACAGCGCCTGCGTCGGCGTCTCCGCCGCGTACCAGTCGAGCGACCACCCCGCCGCCGACCACGCCAAGGCGATCATGCAGGTCGCGGCCGCCGGCACCGGCGTGCGCGTCTCCGACGGCTCGACCAACGTCAAGCCCGTCGGCACCACCGAGCAGGTCCACGAGGCCTGGAAGCTGCACTACGGCCTCACCCGGCGCGCCCTGGCCCGTGCCTACTACCAGGGCTGGGACATGCACCCGGCGCACCTGCCGACCCGCTACGCGGCCGTCTTCGTCTTCTACCGCGAGGGCCTCGAAGCGGCCGCCGCGCGCCTGAAGGCGTACGTCGCGAAGATCGAGGGCGACGTCATGGACGAGCCCGCCACCGCGAAGGCGCTGGCCGGCTACCTGGTCCGCGGCCTCGACTGCGGCGCCGTCGGCTCCGAAGAGGTCACCGCCCTCACCGGCCTGACCCGCGCGGAGCTCGACGCCTTCGCCATCCCGCGCCGCTCGGCGACCCTGACGGCGACCGCCTGAACCGCGTGACCCCCTGAAACGAGGCCCGGCCGGCCTGCCCCCGGCCGGGCCTTCCGGCGTACGGCGACCAGGTGGCGGGCCAGCGCCGAGGCGGCGAGCGCGGCCACCAGCAGGCACACCCCCGGCCAGCCGGCCCGGCCGTGGACGCGTACGCCGAGCCAGGAGCCGGCGCTCCCGCCCAGGTAGGCGCAGGTCATGTAGGCGGTGTTGAGGCGGCTGCGCGCGTCGGCCCGCACGGCGAAGACCCGGGCCTGATTCGCGATCATGCCGGACTGCATGGCGATGTCCAGCACCAGCGTGCCCACCGTCAGGGCGACCAGCCCCGGCGCGCCGCCCCGGGCGCCCGCCGCCAGGACCACGGCCGAGAGGAGGACCGCGAGCAGGCAGACGAGGTTCACCGGATCGGGGCCCCACCGGTCGACCAGGCGACCGGCGAGCGGGGTGCAGAACATCGTGGCCGCGCCGACCAGCGCGAGCAGCCCCACGGCCTGCGGTCCCAGACCGTACGCCGGCCCCGTGAGCAGGAGCGCCACGCAGGTCCAGACGGCCGAGAACGCCCCGAACACGGTCGCCTGGTAGAGGCAGGAGCGGCGCAGCTGCGACTCGGTGCGCAACAGGCGCAGGGAATCGGCCACCAAGGCCCTGTACGGCCTGGGCGCGGGCGGCGCCGTCCGCGGCACCGACACGGCCAGGACGGCCGCGAGCAGCAGGAGCAGGACGGCGGCCACCAGATAGGGGGCCCGCCATCCCAGCCGTTCGCCGAGCGTCGCGCCGAACGTGCGGGCCAGCAGCATTCCGCCGATCGACCCGCTCAGCAGGGTGCCCAGCACCGCCCCGCGGCGATCCGGGGCCACCAGCCCGGCCGCCAGCGGAACGATGACCTGCGCGGCCACCGTGGTGATCCCGACGAACACGCCCGCGGCGAGGAGGAACCCGAGGCTCGGGGCGCAGCCCGCGGCGAGCAGACCCAGCCCGGTGAGGGTGAGCAGGGTGACCAGCAGCGGGCGGTGGGAGAACCGGTCGCCGAGCGGGACCAGCAGGAAGAGCCCGGCCGTGTAACCGATCTGGGTGGCGGTCACCACCGAGGAAGCCGTAGCGGGGGAGGCGCCCAGCCCGGCGGCGATCAACGGGGTGATGGCCTGGGGGAAGTAGAGGGTGCCCACCGCCACCGCGCAGGCCGACGCCAGGATCAGCACCGTCCCGCGGCTCATCTCGGCCTGCCGGCCCGCAGTTCGTGTCATGACCGAAGTCCACGCCACCCCGGCCGCGGCGCAAATCGATGTAGCGTATTGCTTAATGATCAGCTTCGAGCTCGGCGTCGAGGACCTCGCAGACACCCGCTTCGCCCTCTCCCCGCTCGGTGAGACGGTGCTCAGCCTGCGGGTGCTGCGCGAGCCCGGCCTGTCGGCGGTGCACCTGCCGTGGCGCAGGGACGTCCTCGGCCGGATCGGCGCGCTCGACACCGGGCTGCTGATGTCCCTCGTCGCGCAGCGGCGCACGCTGCCCGACTTCCTGACCCCGCCGCCCGCCGTCTTCGCCCCGGACTTCGAGGCGGAACTCGCCGTCGTCCGGGCCACCCCTCCCGGCCTGGTCCGGCGCGACCTGCTGGCCGCGCACGCCCCGGACCCGCTCCCCGAACCGCTGCGCGCGGCCGACGCCCCCGCCGACGAACCCGTCGCGCGACTGCGCGACGACATCTGCGAGCTGCTCCGGCGCTACTGGGAGGTCGCCGTCCAGCCCATGTGGCCGCGGATGAGGCTGCTGCTGGAAGCCGACATGACCTACCGCGCACGGCAGTTGGCGGTGGGAGGCGCACGCCGGCTGTTCGCCGACATGCACCCGAACCTGCGCTGGCACGACGGAGTCCTGCACATCGGCGCGATGATCAGCAGCCACCACGTCGCGGCGCGCGGGCGGGGGCTGCTCCTGGTGCCGTCCGTCTTCGTCCACAAGCCCGCGCCCCCGGTCAGCCCCGAGGAACCGCCGCTGCTGGCGTACCCGAGCCGGGGGGTGGCGACGCTGTGGACCCCGCCGCCCACCGCGGACGCACCCGCGCTCGTGGCCCTGCTCGGCGGCCCCCGCGCCCGGCTGCTCGGCCTGCTCGACGAGCCGCTGCCCACGGTCGAGATCGCCCGCCGCTTCCGGGTCACCCCGAGCGCCGTCTCCCAGCACCTGCGGGTGCTCCACGCCGCGGGCCTGCTGAGCAGGGCGCGCGACGGACGGCAGGTCCTCTACCGGCGCAGCCCGCTCGGCGACCAGCTGGCCGGAGGAGGTGCGACCGGGGAGCTCAGTGCCGGGGACCCGGAGCGGTGAGCGTCAGTCGGCCGGCGGGAGCTCGCCCGAGCCGCGGGGGATCAGACGGGTCGGGAGTTCGATGCGGGCCGTGGGCAGATCGGCGCCCGCCAGACGCTGGAAGAGGCGGTCCGTGGCCACGCGGCCCATGGCCGCCGCGTCCTGGGCGACCACGGTGACGCCGGGACGCAGCAGGTCGGCGAGCTCGAAGTCGTCGAAGCCGACCAGCGCCACCGGACGGGGCCCGGCCGCGAGGACCCGTACGACCGTGACCGTCACCCGATTGTTGCCGGCGAAGAGGGCCGTGACCGGCTCCGGACCGCTGAGCATCGACCGGGCGGCGGCCGAGACGCGGTCGGGGTTCGTCGGGCCCAGGGAGACCCAGGAATCGGCGACCGGCAGTCCGGCGGCCTCCATGGCCGCGCGGTAGCCCCGCAGTCGCTCGGTCGCCGTGTGGATGTGCGGATGGTCGCCGATGAAGCCGATCCGGCGGTGGCCGCCCGCGATGAGGTGGGCGACCCCGTTGCGGGCGCCGCCGAAGCTGTCGGACAGGACCACGTCCGCGTCGATCCGGCCCGCCGGCCGGTCCACGAACACCGTGGCCACCCCGGCCCGGATCTCCGGCTCCAGGTAGCGGTGGTCGTCCCCGGCCGGGATCACCACGAGGCCGTCCACCCGGCGGGCGCACAGCGCGAGCGCCAACTCCCGCTCGCGGTCCGGGTCCTCGGCGCTGGAGCCGTTGATGAGCAGCGCCCCGTGCGCGCGGGCCACCTCCTCCACGGCCCGGTTGAGCGGCCCGTAGAAGGGATCGGAGAGGTCCTCGAGGACGAGACCGACGGTGGCCGTACGGCCCTTGCGCAGCACGCGGGCGCTGTCGTTGCGGCGGAAGCCGAGCGCCTCGATGGCGTCCTGCACCCGCTTCTCCGTGTCCGGGGTGACCCCCGGCTCCCCGTTGACCACGCGCGACACCGTCTTCAGGCCCACGCCGGCCCGGGCCGCCACGTCCTTCATGGTCGGCCGGTTGCCGTAGCGGGGCTCGGGCGGGCGACGGGTGTGCGGCACGGTGGGGAACCTCCGGTGCGTCGGGCGCCCTGACGGCGGGAACAGGCCTGTGACCTCGAGGATAAGCACTCGGCCGGGCAGCGGGGTTTCCGTGACAGGGTGGTGCGGGCAAGCCACTGGGGGCATCCGGAGAGGGGTAGACGTGATTGTCTGGATCAACGGTACTTTCGGCGCCGGGAAGAGCAGCACGGCCCGTGAACTGACCGGGCTTCTGCCTGACAGCACCCTGTTCGACCCGGAGTTCATCGGTGACGCGCTGCGCGTACTGCTGCCGCGCAAACGTCTGGCGGAGGTCTCCGACTACCAGGACCTGCCGAGTTGGCGGCGGCTGGTCGTCGACACGGCGGCCGCGATGCTCGCGGAGCTGGGCGGGGTGCTGGTGGTGCCGATGACCCTGCTCAGGCAGGAGTACCGGGACGAGATCTTCGGCGGGCTGGCCGCGCGCCGGATCGAGGTGCGGCACGTGCTGCTGGCCCCGGCGGAAACGATCCTGCGCGAGCGGATCGCCACCCGGGAGGAGTCGGGGGAGCCGGCGGAGGTGGACCTGAGGGTGCGGCACTGGGCGTACGACCACATACCGGCCTACCGGCACGCCCTGGGCTGGCTGACGGCCGACGCGCACGTCGTCGACAACGGGACCCTGACGGTACGGGAGACGGCGGAGCGGATCGCCGAGGCCGTACGCACCGACGCGGCACGCGTCTGCGACATCGTGCAGACCCCGCAGCCGACCCGGGAGACGGTCGCGGCCGGGGTACTGCTCTTCGACGACGCGGACCGGGTGCTGCTCGTGGACCCCACGTACAAGGCCGGGTGGGAGTTCCCCGGCGGTGTCGTCGAAGCCGGCGAGGCACCGGCGTGCGCGGGATTGCGGGAGGTCGAGGAGGAGCTGGGGCTCGTACTGAACCGCGCCCCGGAGCTGCTGGTCGTGGACTGGGAGCCGCCGTGTCCGCCCGCGGGGTACGGGGGACTGCGGCTGCTGTTCGACGGCGGCGAGCTCTCGCCGTCGCAGGCCGGGCGGCTGCGTCTGCCGGGGCCGGAGCTGCGGGCGTGGCGGTTCGTGACGGAGGCGGAGGCGGCGGACCTCCTCCCCGAGGTGCGCTACGAACGACTGCGGTGGGCCCTGCGCGCCCGGGAGCGCGGCCGCGCCATGTACCTGGAGGCGGGCCGGCCGGTCCCGTAACCGGGCCGGCGGCCGCGCCCCCGCGGCAGCGGAACGGGCCCGCTTCAGCCGGTGCTCAGGAGACGTCCGCCAGGCCGGCGGCTTCGGCGGCTTCGGCGGCTTCGGCGGATTCCGCGGCTTCTGCGGATTCCGCGGCCGTGAGCAGGGCGGATGCCGCGTCCGCCGTCAGGGGGTCGCCGTGGCCGAAGCAGGCCACCGAGGGTGCCAGTGCGGCCAGTCGACGGAAGGAGGCGACGGCCTCCGCGCGGTCCACGTTGAAGACGCCCAGCATCACCTGGCCGACCCCGGCGACACAGTCACCCGTGAACAGCACACCGTGCGAGGGGAGGTGGACGGCGATGCTGCCGGGGGTGTGGCCCGGGGCGTGGACGACGACCGCGCCGTCGCCGAAGGGGAGTACCTCGCCGTCCGCGAGCTCGCGGTCCACCCGGGTCGGCGGGGCCTCGGGCACCGTCATGCCGTGTGCGTACAGCGGTAGTTCCCAGTCCAGGAGCACCGGCTCCGGAACCGGCCGCTCGCCCCGGATCACCGGGGCGTCCAGCCGGTGCGCCAGCACCTGCGCGCCCCATCGGGCGGCGAGTTCGCCCGCCGCGCCGACGTGGTCGCGGTGGCAGTGGGTCAGGACGATCCGCTCCAGCCGCTCGGGCCGCAGCCCGAGGGAACGTATCGCGTCCTCGATCGCGGCCGCCGAGGTGGCGTGGCCCGCGTCGATCAGGGTCAGGGCCGCCCCGTCGCGCCAGAGATATGCCTGGCCGATGGGGAAGCGGAGCATGTGGAGCCGTGCGGGGATGACTTCGACGAGATCCAGATCCATCGGCCGAACGTAACCGGGCCGGTCCCGCTCCCGGCGGAGATACGCCGAGAGCGGGGTTCGCCCGTAGCGGACCCCTCCCGACGGCCATCGGCCGGCTGTCGGGAAGGCCCGTCGCAGGCCGTCAGACCTGCTTGGACTCCGCGTAGTTGACGAGGAACAGCGCCTCGGCGACCGAGAGGCGCTCCAGCTCCTCCGGGGCGACGCTCTCGTTCACCGCGTGGATCTGCGCCTCGGGCTCGCTCAGCCCGATCAGCAGCATCTCCGCGTCCGGGTACAGCGAGGTCAGCGTGTTGCACAGGGGGATCGATCCGCCCATGCCGCTGATCTGCATCTCCTGGCCCGGGTACGCCGCCTTCATGGCCCGCGCCATCGACGCGTACGCCGGGCTGTCGGTGTCCGCCTGGAACGGCTGGCCCTGGCCGACGACTTCGAGCTCGAGGCGGGCCTGCCACGGGGTGTGCGCCACCAGGTGCGCCTCCAGCAGCTTGATCGCCTGCGTCGTGTCCACGCCCGGCGGCACCCGCAGGCTCACCAGCGCGCCCGCGCTCGCGTGCACCGACGGGGTCGCGCCGACCACCGGCGGGGAGTCGATGGCGAGCACGGTGACCGCGGGGCGGGCCCACAGGCGGTCGGCGACCGTGCCCTCGCCGATCAGCTCGACGCCGTCCAGCACCTTCGCGTCCCTGCGGAAGTCGGCCTCCGGGTACTGGAGTCCCTCCCACACCGCGTCCGAGGCCAGTCCGTCCACCGTGGTCGAACCGTCCGGCGCGCGCAGCGAGGCCAGCAGGTGGATCAGGGCGGCCATCGCGTCGGGGGCGACCCCGCCGAACATGCCGGAGTGCAGGTTGCCGGCCAGGGTGTCGATCTTGACCTTCAGCAGGGTCATCCCGCGCAGGGTCGCCGTGACCGTGGGCAGGCCCTTGCGGAAGTTGCCCGCGTCGCCGATCACGACGGCGTCGGCGGCCAGGAGTTCGGGGTGGGCCGTCGCGTACTGCTGCAGACCGCCCGTGCCCTGCTCCTCCGAGCCCTCGACGATCACCTTCACGCCCACCGGAACACCGCCGTTGGCCTTCAGGGCGCGCAGCGCGAGCAGGTGCATGATGAACCCGCCCTTGCAGTCCGCCGTACCGCGCCCGTACCAGCGGCCGTCGCGCTCGGTCAGCTCGAAGGCGGGGGAGATCCAGGCCGCGTCGTCCAGCGGGGGCTGCACGTCGTAGTGCGCGTACAGCAGGACGGTCGGCGCACCCGCCGGACCGGGCAGGAAGCCGTACACCGACTGGGTGTCGTCGGGGGTGTCGAGGAGCGCCACGTCCTGGAAGCCCTCGGCGCGCAGCGCGTCGGCCACCCAGTTCGCGGCGCCCTCGCTCTCGCTCTTGGGGAACTGTGCCCAGTCCGCCACCGACTGGAAAGCCACCAGCTCGGACAGCTCCTGCTTGGCGCGGGGCATCAGCGAGGCGATGGTCTCGGCGATCGGATGCGACGACATGGGCACGCTCCTCTTGGGTGCGACGTTGGGGTATGTGTGTGCCTCCCGCATTCGCGGGGTGGGCGATGCGGGTAGCGGCCAAAGGCTGTCTCGATCCTCGCACAGCGGGGCAGTCCGTCTCGCGCCGTAGGATTTCACCGGCATCGGAGCAACGGCGTGAACCGCAGGATCAGGAGCAGCAGCACATCGTGAGCAGCGACGAGAGCGACAGCGGCGACGTACGCGACGCGGCGGCAGGACAGGCCGCCGAGCGGGCGGACGCGGAGGTGGCCGGGGGGACCGGCGAGGTGTGGGACGTGGTCGTGGTCGGGGCCGGGCCGGCCGGATCCTCGGCCGCGCACGCGGCGGCCGCCGCCGGGCGGCGCGTCCTGCTGTTGGAGAAGGCGGAACTGCCCCGGTACAAGACCTGTGGCGGAGGCATCATCGGCCCCTCGCGCGACGCGCTGCCGGCCGGTTTCGTACTGCCCTTCAAGGACCGCATCCACGCGGTCACCTTCTCGCTCGACGGGAAGTTCCCCCGGACGAGGCGTTCGAAGCAGATGCTGTTCGGGCTGATCAACCGGCCCGAGTTCGACGCGGCGCTGGTCGCCGAGGCGGAGAAGGCGGGCGCGACCGTCCGGACGGGCACGGCCGTGGCCCGGGTGGAACAGCACGGGGCCGCCGTTCCCGACCGGCGCACCGTCGCCGTGGTGCTGGCCGACGGCGAGACCGTGCTGGCGCGGGCCGTGGTCGGCGCGGACGGCAGCGCGAGCCGGATCGGCGCGCACGTCGGCGTCGAGATGGACCAGGTCGACCTCGGTCTGGAAGCGGAGATCCCCGTGCCGGACACGGTCGCCGCGGACTGGAAGGGCCGGGTCCTCATCGACTGGGGCCCGCTGCCCGGCAGCTACGGCTGGGTCTTCCCCAAGGGCGACACGCTCACCGTCGGGGTCATCTCGGCGAAGGGGGAGGGCGCCGCGACCAAGCGGTACCTGGACGACTTCATCGCGCGGCTGGGCCTGTCCGGCTTCGAACCGGCCCTCTCCTCGGGCCACTTGACCCGCTGCCGCAAGCCCGGCTCACCGCTCTCGCGCGGCCGGGTGCTGGTCGCCGGCGACGCGGCGGGCCTGCTGGAACCCTGGACGCGGGAGGGCATCTCCTTCGCGCTGCGCTCGGGCCGGCTCGCCGGGGAGTGGGCCGTGAAGGTCTCCGAGGCGCAGGACGCGGTGGACGCCCGCCGCCAGGCGCTCAACTACGCCTTCGCCGTCAAGGCCGGACTGGGCGTGGAGATGGGCGTCGGCAAGCGGATGCTGACCGTCTTCGAGGCCAAGCCGGGGCTCCTGCACGCGGCGATCACCGGCTTCCGGCCGGCCTGGCTGGCCTTCGCCCGCATCACGCGCGGCTCCTTGACCCTGGCCGAGATGGTGCGTACGTATCCGCTGGCGCGCAAGGCGCTGCACCTGCTCGACGCCAGGCAGGCGCGCGGCCGGGGCGAGGGCGCGGACCGGAGCGCGGACCGGGCCGGGAACCAGGCCGGGGACAAGGCCGGGGACAAAACCGGCTCCCAGGACTGAAGGCGGCTCCCCGAGGGGAGCGGGGTACGCGAGTACCGCTGTGCGGAGTGTGGCGGTCCTGCCGGGTGCAACCGGTGGGGCCGCCGCCGCGTTTCGGGGACCGGGAGGCGCAGGCCCGCGGGTCAGTCGGTGACCGTGATGCGGAACACGGGGTGGTCGGCGGCCGCTTCCCGGAGCTCGGACTCCGGGGAGTTCACGGTGACTCCGCCGAAGAACCGGTTGACCTCCCAGCCCCACTTCTTCAGGTAACCGCGCAGGACGACGGCCTGCTCGGCGGGGTCGGTGAGTTCGGTGACGGTGAAGGTGCTCACCTTGCGCCCCAGGCGGAGCTCGCCGCCGCCGGCCGCCCGCATGTTGCGCACCCACTGGGAGTGGCCGCGGGCGGAGACCAGGTACCGCACACCGTCCTGGGTGTAGGGGTTCACCGGGATGCGCTGCATCTGGCCGGACTTGCGGCCGCGCACCGACAGTTCCGCCGTGCCGGCCAGGCTGATGCCGAGACGGGCGAGCCTGCCGAGCAGGGCGTTGAAGCGGAGGTCGAAGCGGCTGACCTGGACGTAGTACGGCTTGGGCGCGTTCATGGCGGCCTCCGAGAAGATTGGGAGAGCACTGCTCTCGCTTGAGACCAGTGTGCACGGATCGGCGCTCCAAAACAAGAGCAGTGCTCTCGAAATGGATCGGCGCTCCCGTTGTTGGGCACTGCTCTACCTGCGTGGCACACTGATTCCCATGAGCACCGTGCGAGGGGCCAGGGAACGGGCCCGCATCGAAGTCACCGCCGCCATCAAGGACGAGGCCCGCCGCGCACTCGCCGCGGAGGGCGCCGCCAAGCTCTCGCTGCGCGCCGTCGCACGCGAGCTGGGCATGGTCTCCTCCGCCCTCTACCGCTACTTCCCCAGCCGCGACGAGCTGCTCACCGCGCTCATCGTCGACGCCTACGACGCCGTCGGCGCAGCCGCCGAGGCCGCCGACGCCCGAACGCTCACCGCCGGCTCCGGTCCCGGCTCCGGCCCCCGCGCCCGCTGGATCGCGGTCTGCCGGGCCGTCCGCGCCTGGGCGCTGGAGCACCCGCACGAGTACGCGCTCATCTACGGCTCGCCCGTCCCCGGCTACACGGCCCCCCTCGACACCATCGGCCCCGCCTCCCGGGTCGGGATCGTCCTCATCGGCATCGTCCGTGCCGGCTACGAGGGCCGTGGCATCGCCCTCCCGCCGCTCCCCGCCGAACTGCGCCCCGAAGCCGAGCGGATGGCCGCGGACTTCGCCGAGGGGCTGCCCCCGGAGGCCACCGCCGCGCTGGTCGCCGCCTGGGCGCAGCTCTTCGGGCTGGTCTCCTTCGAGCTGTTCGGCCAGTTCACCCGGATCGTCGAGGAGCGCGAGGCGTTCTTCACGCACGCCGCCGGTCAGCTGGCGCACGGGGTGGGCCTGCCCGCCGTGTGACGGACCGGCGGAAGTTCGCTTGTCAGTTCCTCATACCGAAGCGGAGGATTCGGCCCTGGCCGGCCCGGCGGCCCGTCTAGTGTTCCTCGGGTCGCGCCCCCGTGGTCGCGCCGTCCGCCGTCCCGTCGTTGCTCGAGGAGCAGTCATGACCCGCGCCGCGAAGGCCGTCTACGCCGTGCTCGCCACCCTCTTACTGGCCGCGCCGGCGCCCGCCGTCACCGCGTCGGCGAGCTCGGGCGGGGCCCCGGCCACCACCGCCGCGGGGGCGCGGGCCCGGGCGGGGGCCGGAGCCGCGACTCC
>NZ_JBSGXB010000235.1:0-12409 GCF_053609185.1 Streptomyces sp. NPDC054956
CGAGGACGTCCAGTAATCGGGAGCCTCTCCGCCTTGCGATGCACGGCACCGGACGACGCGGGCTTAACCGGCAAGATCCGAAAGAGACGACCTAGCCCGCCGCGAGGAGGACCGTGCCCGCCAGGGCCAGGCCCGCGCCCGCCGCCTGGACGGTGCGCAGGCGTTCCTTGAGGACGGCGAAGGCGGCCAGCGCGGTGATCACCGGGTAGAGCGAGGAGAGCACGGCGGCCACGGTGACCGGGCCGTGCTGGGCGGCGATCGAGTACGTGCCGTTGGCCGCGACGTCGGCGAGACCGACGAAGGCGAGCGCCGGCAGCAGGCCCCACAGGAGCCGCAGGCCACCCGCGCCGGCGGGCAGGGCCGGGGCGCCGCGCCGGGTCCGGATCCACAGGGCCGTGCCGCCGACGGCGACGTTGGTGACCCGCTGCACGAAGAGCGCGAGGAACAGGCCGGGGACGGTGGAGGAGGCGGGCGCGATCAGGGCCATCACCGCGCCGAAGCCGAAGGCCGCGACCAGGGTGAGGACGACCGCCTGCCGCTGGACGGGGGCGCCGCGCAGCTCCGGTCCGCCCGCCAGGACGATGCCCACGACGGCCACCGCGATGCCCGCGAACTGGCCGAGGCCCGGGCGTTCGCCCAGCAGCAGCCCCGCGGTGACCGGCACCACCACGCCGAGCGAGCCGAGCGGGGAGACCACGCCCATCGGGCCGAGGGCGAGCGCCTTGTAGAAGCTGAGCATCGCCACGGGCCCCACCAGGCCCGCTCCCACCGCGAACCAGAGCTGCGGTCCGGCCTCCCGCCAGGCACCGGTGCCCAGGACCACCGCGCCGAGCGCGAGGACGGCGAGGACCTGGGAGGCGACCACGACCGTGAGGGCCGGTATCCGGCGGGTCAGCAGACCGCCGCCGAAGTCGGCGAGGCCCCAGAGGACGGCTGTGGCCAGGGCGAACAGGGCGGTCATGACGGGCCTCGCAGTACAGTGCGTTGAACGGTGGAGTGCAGGGTGGAGTACGCCGCAGGATAGTTCACTCTGCTGAACCCTGTCATCCAAAATATTGGACGGAGTGGACGGAACGGTGTCGGACCTCGAACAGCTCACCCAGGCGCTCGCCCGGAACCTCAAGCGCTGGCGCGGGGAGCGCGGCTTCACCCTGGAGGCCCTCGCGGCCCGTGCGGGGGTGAGCCGCGGCATGATCATCCAGATCGAGCAGGCCCGTACGAACCCCAGCGTCGGCACGACGGTCAAACTGGCCGACGCGCTCGGTGTGAGCATCACCACGCTGCTCGACTACGACCGCGGCCCCCGGGTGCAGGTGGTGCTGCCGGGACAGGGAGTGCGGATGTGGTCCACCGAGGGCGGCAGCGGCGCGCGCATGCTCCTCGGCGACGACCGGCGCGGGCCGGTGGAGATGTGGACCTACCGCCTGGAGCCCGGCGAGGGCACCGCCTCGGACCCGCACCCCTCCGGCACCTTCGAGATGCTGCACGTCACGGTGGGGGAGCTGACGCTGGTGGTGGCCGACGAGAAGTACGCGGTTCCGGCCGGCGGGGCCGTCTCCTTCGAGGCGGACGCCCCGCACGCCTACCGCAACGAGGGGACCGGCCCGATGGAGATGACGATGGCGGTCTCCATCCCGCCGGTGACCGCCCACGCGTGACAGGTCACACGTGACAGGTCACACGTGACAGGTCACGCGTGGGTGGGGCCGGGGTGGTCGGCGGAGCGGCCCCGGGGCCTCAGAGGGCGGGGATCTCGATCGCCGGGCAGCGGTCCATGATCATGTCCAGTCCGGCCGCGCGGGTGCGGTCGAAGGCGGCCTCGTCGACCACGTTCAGCTGGAACCAGACGGCCTCCGCCCCCTTCGCGACGGCCTCGTCGGCGACCGTGCCCGCCAGGGCGCTGTTCACGAAGACGTCCACCACGTCCACCTTGAACGGGATCGCCTCCAGCGACGGGTAGCCCTGCTCGCCGTGGACCGTCTCGGCCTTGGGGTGCACGGGCACCACGCGCTTGCCGTACCGCTGCAGCACCTGGGCCACCCGGTAGGCGGCGCGGTCCTCGTTGTTGGACAGGCCCACCACGGCCCAGGTGTCGCCGAGCTCGGTGAGGACCTTGCGGATGGTTGCCGGATCGCCGTACACGTGTGCCGCCTCCTGCTGATGGTGCCGATGCGCATGTCGGGTGACTGCTGCCAGGTCGGTCAACGGAAAAGACGCATGTCCGATTCCCCGTAGGGTGGACAGGTGAAGGCAGACCAGTACGTGACGGTGGCACGCGAGGGCGTGCACGAGGCGGAGATCAACCGTTCGCGGTTCCTGTGCGCGCTCGCGCCCGCCGCGACCGAGCGCGAGGCACAGGAGTTCATCGCCCGCGTCCGCAAGGAGCACCCCACCGCCACGCACAACTGCTTCGCCTACGTCATCGGCGCCGACGCCTCCGTCCAGAAGGCCAGCGACGACGGCGAGCCCGGTGGCACCGCCGGCGTGCCGATGCTGCAGATGCTGACCCGCCGGGACATCCGCTACGCCGTCGCCGTCGTCACCCGCTACTACGGAGGCGTGAAGCTCGGCGCCGGCGGGCTCATCCGCGCCTACGGGGGAGTGGTCGGCGAAGCCCTCGACGCGCTGGGCACCGTCACCCGCCACCGCTACCGGCTGGCCACCGTCACCGTCGACCACCAGCGGGCCGGCAAGACCCAGAACGACCTGCGCTCCACCGGCCGGACCGTCCTCGACGTGCGCTACGGCGCCGCCGTGGAGATCGAGATCGCCCTGCCCGAGGCCGATCTGCCGGCGTTCGAGGCCTGGCTCGCCGACAGCACCGCCGGCAGCGCCACCCTCACGCCGGGCGGGGAGACGTACGCGCCCTGAGTGTCCGTGGCGGCCAGGGGGCGCCGCTGGAGCATGCCTCCGAGACAACGACACGACGACCAGCTCGATCGCGGTACTGATCTCCGGGGTGTCAGAGCAAGCCGAGGTATGTCTTCGTGGACCGCGCCTCGGTCAGCAGGATCGCTGCGACGGAGGCCAGGAAGGCCGTGATGAAGCCCGCCAGCTGGCTCTGCGCCCCTCCGGTGGCCAAGTCGGCTTGAGCCACGATGCTCCCGATCGCCACACCGGACAGGACCGCCGGCACCGCGAGCAGCTGGCTCAGCCGCGGACCTGCCTCGGGGCCACCCGACAGCAGCTTGGCCCCGTTGCGCACCAGGGCAACGCCGAAAGGTATGACGAACGCGCTGAGGAAGACCAGCCATCCCACTTCGCCGAATGAACTCAGTCCCCAGATCATCCCGGCCATTCCGGCACACCCCACCACCACCCCGTACGCAATACCGAGTCCGCCGGCTGCCGTAGCGGCGCCGGGACGTCGCCGTGCAGGAGGACCGGAAGGGCCGTCGTGGCGCGGGGTGGCGGGCGGGTGTGACATGAACGAACCTCCTGAAGATGACGGATACTTGATGCTCATCACGTTGTCCGTGCGGCCCACGGCAGATGAGGCGTCGGCGGCGCCCTCGCGCTACAGCCCCTGGGCCGGTTCGCGGAGGCGGTCAGTGGCGCCACGCGGCCACCACGGTGAGCAGGACGAGGACGCCGGCCGCCAGCAGCAGGCATCCATGACGCCTGCCCGGGGCGCGCCTTCGGGTCTCGATGTGGCCGGCCGGGGAAGTGCCCGGGTGCTTGCGGGCGTAGTGCTCGATCTGGCGGAGCAGCCCCTCGGGCCTGTCGACCCAGGGCGTCTTGTAGTCGCACTCTCCGCACCAGAAGCGGTTGGCCACGTCGGCTTCCTACCTTCCGTCAGCAGGGGGCGGCACCGACTCCGACAGTGACCCCGGCCATGGTGTCCGTACAGGTCAGGCACCCGGCCATTCGTGACCGGCGGCCACGGGTAGGCTCACCGCCGTTCGTACTGGTGGATCAGGGGAGACGCTGGATGGCAGAGGACCTCGGCACGCTGTTACGCAAGCTGCGCGATGAGGCGAACCTGACGCAGGAGGAGGTGGCGGAACGGTCCGGGGTCAGCGTGCGCACCATTCGCCGCCTGGAGAGCGGCGGATCCACGAACCACCGGATGGGAACGGTGAATCTGCTGGCGGACGCGCTCGGCCTGGAAGAAGGGAACCGTCTGCGCCTGGCGGCTTCTCTCACCGGCTCCTCCACAGCAAGCCACGACGCCGGTGCCCACGGCCCCGGACTGCCGGCATCCGCGCCCGTCCCGCCCGCGTGGCCGCCCGTCCATGACACGCTCGCGGACGCCGCGCACGAATTGGCGACGGAGGTCCGGCGCCGCTGGCGCCGCGAGGAGGCGCAACGCCGCGTCCACGACCCGTTCCCCCTGCCCGTCCGCTGGGAGGCGGCGCCCGCCGTTCTGACGGACCGGGCGGAGAACATCCAGCGCCTCGGGCCGGGTGAGACTCCGCGTGAGGTGGATCTGGACGGCGACCTGCGGAGCATGGCCGAGGTCTACCTCCGGATCCCTTCCGGACGACTGGTGATCATCGGCCGGGCCGGCTCGGGAAAATCCATCCTCACGATCAGGCTCGTCCTGGACCTCTTGGAAACCCCGGCCCCGCACCGCCGCGTGCCGGTCCTCTTCAGCATCGGCTCCTGGGACCCGTCGACGACCGCACTGCGGGACTGGCTGATCGGCCGACTGCTGCGCGACCACCCGCACCTGGACCGCCGCAGCTCCGGCGGGGCGACTCTGGCCGCCGCGCTGGTCGACTCCGACCTCATCCTGCCGGTCCTGGACGGATTCGACGAGATAGCCGAAGGCTTGCGGCGCGAGGCCCTGGACGCGCTCAACGCGACGTCCTCACCCCTCGTCCTCACCAGTCGGCGCGACGAGTACGCCGAAGCGGTCCGGGAGGCGCACGCGCCGCTCGTCTGGGCGGGGGGCATCGAGCTCAGCGACCTCACCCTCGAGGACCTCGCCGACTACCTGCCCCGCACCTTCCGCACCGTCCCGTCCGACGCGAGCGCCGCCAACAGCGCTGATGTGCCCCGCTCGACATGGGAGGAGGTCCTCGCGCAACTGCGCACGCGCCAAGGCCCGGCGCACACGAACCTCGCCGCGGTGCTGACAACCCCGCTCATGGTCATCCTCGCCCGCACCCTGTACAGCGAGGCGCCCGACCGGGACCCCGCCGAACTCCTGGACGCCACCCGGTTCCCCTCGGTGAAGAGCCTGGACGAACACCTGCTGGCGGGTTTCGTGCCTGCGGTCTACCGACACCGCGCCCCGGAACGGGACGCTGCCGGCCGACAGCTCAGGGCGCCCTACGCGGACCCGGCTCGGGCCGAACGCTGGCTCGGCCACCTCGCCCACCACCTGGTCCGCCTCGACCGCGAGCGCCAGGACCTCGCGTGGTGGCAACTCGGCGATTCGCTGTCCCGGTCGACGCGCACCATGGTCTTCGTCCTGGCCACCGCCGTGAGCATCACCCTGGCCGAATGGCTGGTCGGACTGCTGCTCACGCCGCTCCCCATCGGCGAACTCCTTCTGCAGGGCAGTCTCATGGGACCCGCCGCAGGCCTCGCCTTCGGAGTCGTCTACGCGATGGCGGACAGGTCCGGCGGCGGAACGGCGTTCGAGCCGGCCCGCATCCGGCTGACACTGCGCGCCGCGCACGGGAGACTGGGCCGCCGGTCCCTGCGCACCTTCACCGCTCGGTTCGCACAGGGGCTGATCGGCGGAACGTTCATGGGCATCGGATGCGCCTGTGCTCTCACCCTCGGACGCGCGCTGGCCGCGGGGACGTCCATCACCGACCCGCGCATCGTCGAAGGGACCCTGATCAACATGCTGGTGCTCGGGCTGACCTTCGGCTCGGCCGCCGGCCTCGTCTTCGGACTCATGGCCGCACTCGAAGTGCCCGTGGACGTCACCGCGGCGGCCACGCCGCTCAGTCTGCTGTCCTCGAACCGGACGGCGGCCGGCCGGCAGTTCGTCATCCTGGCTCCGGCGTTCACCCTGGCCATCGCCTTCGGCGGGTACCTGATCGTCCATCTGCTTCAGGGCACCGTGGGACCACTCAACTGGGGAGTCCAGGACAGCCTGTTCATCGGCGCGGTCGGTGGCCTGGGCGGCGCGGCCTCCTATGTGCTCGCCTTCACGGCCTGGGGGCAATGGATCGTGCTGGCACGTGTCTGGCTGCCTTTGGCCGGGCGGCTCCCCTGGGACCCCGCCGCGTTCCTGGACGATGCCTACCACCGGGGGGCGCTGCGCCAGACCGGAGCCGTCTACCAGTTCCGCCACGTCCGGCTCCAGCACTACCTCGGACGCACGTTCCGCGGCCGGCACCGGGACTTCGAACCGGCCACGTTCACACCCCCTTCGACCAGCACCTCGTGACCACGGGACCGTAGATGCGGGGGCCTCGGGACCGGCACGGACCGCGGGCCCCCCGGGCGCCGGTCACCAATGGCCGGTGGCTTGGCCTGTTGACCTGGCGGTTCGGGAGAACAGCATCGGGATGTCCGGCTCGCGGCGGCTCACCGCGCCGCGGGCCTCCTCGACGAAGGGTTCTCCGATGACATCCCGGCGCCTCACCCCACTGAGCGCGATCCTCGTACTCACCGCCGTGATGGGCACCGGCGCCGCGCACGCCGCGGCACCGACCACCACGCCGACGGTCACCGTCTCCAGCCCCTCGGTTTCCGCCGGCGTCCCCGCCTTCACCAACGGCTACGGTCTGACGCTGGTCCCCGAGGACACGCAGGTGAACACTCCCACCGACTTCACCCTCACCGTCACCACCCCGCAGCTCTCCGGGAAGCACAGGATCCGCATCCTGCTCCCCACCGGATACGACGCCGACCCCGGCCGCCGCTGGCCGGTCACGTACTTCCTGCACGGCGGCGGCGGCAACGTGAACGATGTGGCGGCCGCGCCGGCACTGCACTCGCAGGCGATGATCACCGTGGTGCCGGACGGGGGAATGAAGGGCTGGTACGCCGACTGGCTGATGCAGAACACCGCCGAGGGGAAGGCGAACTGGGAGACCTTCCACCTCACCCAGGTCGTCCCGTTCATCGACGCCAATCTCCGTACGCGCGCCGACCGCGCGCACCGCGCCGTCGTCGGACTGTCCATGGGCGGCTACGGTTCCCTGCACTACGCCCAGGCGCGACCCGACCTGTTCGGCCACGCGGCCGCCCTGTCGGGGGGCATCGACTTCGGTATGTGGGAGGTCCGCGCGGCCGTCCTGGCCACCGAGCTCAACCTCGCGGGCGCCTGGTGTGCGGCGAGCAGCTCGTCCGGCTCCGGATCCGACTCCGGCGACTGCCCCGGCCACGGACCCTATGTGGACAGCGACGCGATCTTCGGCTCCCCGTACCCGGTCTTCGACGCCGACCGCGTGTGGAAGGCGGTCGATCCGGCCGCGCCCGTCAACCTCGCCAAACTCTCCAACACCGGCATCACGCTCTACACCGGCAACAACGACCTCATCGACGCCAACACCGCGGCGGCTTCCCACACCGTCAAGGCCCGCCTGGACCAGCTCGGTATCCCCAGCCGCCTCGTCGACTACGGCAACGGCGCGTCCTTGGCGTCGAGCTGTAACGGCGGCCACAACTACGGCTGCTGGGCCCCGGCCTTCGCCGACTACGTCCCTCGCCTCGAGGCCTCCTTCGCCGCGGTGGGCTGACCGGCGGGAACCGATCGGGAGCTTCCCCCGGTCGCAGATCAAGGGACAGGAGACAGGACGAATGAGCCACGACCAGCCCGGACCGTACGGTCGGCCCGACCCCTCCGGGCAGCAGCAGTACGGCGGGCAGAGCTGGGGCCCGCCCCAGCAACCCAACCCCTACGGTCGGCAGCCCCCGCACCACGGGGCCCCAGGTGGGTTCGGGCCGCCGCAGCCGCCTCCGAGGAAGACGGGCCTGATCATCCTCGGAGCGGTCGTCGCCCTCGCGGTCATCGCGGGCGGCGCGTATTTCGCGCTCGGCGGCGACGGTGACGGTCAGGGACACGGTCCCGGTCCCGCCGGCAGCGTGGGCAGCAGTGAAATCTCCGGCAGCACCAAGGGCTACAAGCTCGTCGCCCCGGAATCGGTCGGCGCCTACGAGAAGTCGAGTCCGGGCAGCGCACCCGGCGAGCTGAACGCCGAGCAGAAGAAGGAGGCCCAGGCCCTCGGGGTGAACAACGCTCAGGCTGTGTCCGGCATTTACAACGCGGACAGCACTGACCCCGGCGACCCGGCGAAGGTGGGCGGCAGGCGGCTCATCTTCGATGGCCTCTACGGCGACATCGCCGACCCCTCCATGGCACTCGACAAATACTTCGCCAACGTCGGAAACAAGGGCCCCAAGGGCGACGGAAAGAGGAAAGGGGTCGAAATGCAGCTCGTCGGAAAGGCCAGGGTGGTGAAGCCCGCGGGCTTCGAGGGCGCGTTGATGAAATGCCAGGACGTGAAGGTCGCCCACGCCAAGGGTGACGGGACCTCGAAGAGCGTGGACGCGGACTACCAGATCCCGGTCTGCGCCTGGTCCGACCATTCCACCGTCGCGGGCACCAACGTGTTCGAGTTGGCGCAGGCCAAGACAGGTGGCCAGGGCGCCTCGCAGGACGAGGTCGCCGCGCTGACCGCCGAGCTCTACCGCACGGCCCGCCGCAAGGCCTGACATGCAGGAGGGGGCGAGGGAGCCGGCCGATGCGATCGACCGGGCTCCAGTGCCGCCGGTAAGGGAGGGGGAAAAGTTGTGAGCGGGTACACCAAGCCGCTGGTGGCAGCGGCCATCGGGGCGCTGATCATCCTCTTCGGGTTCACGCCCGACTTCGGCGACGGGGCCAAGGAGTGCGCGGGGCACGCTATGCAGCCGGGCGATTCCTGCATAGGTTCGCACGGTGCGTACGGCTACGACGACATCGCGGCCGAGGACGCCGAGAACCGGCGGAACAAGAAGATGATCTTGTCCGTCATCGGCGGAGTCGTCATCGTCGGTGCCCTCGGGTTCACCGTACGCGCCGGGGTCGAGGACGCGCAGTACGCCGCGGAGCGGCGCAGGTCCGACGCCCGGCACCGCGCCCGCGTCGCCCTGGACAAGTGGGACCGGCCGCCGGACCCCGGCAAGCTGGAGGACCGCTCCCAGGAGCTCCCGGGCGGCGGCCGGGTCGAGCTCTACACCCACGCGCTGTGCTACAAGCCCGGCACGGGCTCCCGCGAGGAGCGGTGGGTGAGATGGGACCGGGTCACCTATGTCGAGGACAGCCGGGCCCGCCTCCAGTACGGCCACACCGACTACACCCTCTTGATCAGCGCGGAGGGAAACGTCGAGCCCCTGAAGATCGAGGGCTTCACGGGGGACCAGGAGTTCGTCTCACGGGTCGGGGACATCGCCGTAGAGGCGGCGAAGCCGAAGGTGTACGAGGCGTTGAACAACGCGGGCGCGTTCCGTCTGTCTCCCGCGGATCCGGTCCTCACCGCATTGCTCAATGTGCCCGGCATCCTGCCCCTCCACCCCGAACTGCTGCTGACCGCAGGCGGATTCATCAGCCGCGAGCCCGGCGGGAACCGCCCGATCCCCTGGTCCCAGATCACCAAGTTCACCAAGCGGCGTGAAGTGGGCCATCCGCTCGCGGTCATCACCCGACGCGAGGCCACCCCTGCCCACTTCGCCCTCGCCACCACTGCGGACCTCGCCGCGTTCAAACTCGCGCAGGACCTGTGGAAGCGCGCACGGCGCGGTTGAGGCGTGGTGAGCGAACAAGCGCCAGCGCCGTACGTACGGTGCGAAGCCCGCGGCCGGCGCGGGCGCCGGCCTGGGCGTGCCGCTGTGGCCGAGGTGCCTTCGGCGCAGTAAGAATTGATCTCCCATTTTTCGGGGTGATCCGAGGTGGCGGGTGGATCAGGGGGCGCGATGGGTTAGCGTGGCAAGCGTTGATGGCGAGCCCCCGTGCTGGTTCGTGCTGGTTTTAGAGGCGCAGTAGGGGTAAACGTGCAGGTCAGGGCGATTTTGTGAGATTCCTCCACACTTCCGACTGGCACCTGGGCCGCTCCTTCCACCGCGTGAACATGCTCGGCGCCCAGGCCGTGTTCATCGACCACCTCGTGGAGACCGTCCGCGAGCACGAGGTCGACGCCGTCCTGGTCGCCGGTGACATCTACGACCGGGCGGTGCCCCCGCTGCCCGCCGTCGCCCTGTACGACCAGGCCCTGCACCGGCTCGCCGACCTCGGCGTGCCCACCGTGATGATCTCCGGGAACCACGACTCCGCGCGCCGCCTCGGGGTCGGGGCCGGGCTGATCGGCCGCGCCGGGATCCACCTCAGGACCGACCCCGCCGGGTGCGCCGACCCCGTGGTGCTGGCCGACGTGCACGGGGACGTGGCGCTGTACGGGCTGCCGTACCTGGAGCCCGCGCTGGTCAAGGACGAGCTCGGCGCCGGGAAGGTGAGCCACGAGGCCGTCCTGGGCGCGGCCATGGACCGGATCCGGACCGACCTGGCCGGCCGCGCGCCCGGGACCCGCTCGGTCGTCCTCGCCCACGCCTTCGTGACCGGCGGGCAGGCCAGCGACAGCGAGCGCGACATCGCCGTCGGCGGGGTCGAGGCGGTGCCGGCCGCCGTCTTCGACGGGGTCGACTACGCCGCCCTCGGCCACCTCCACGGCTGCCAGACGATCAACGAACGGGTCCGCTACTCCGGTTCCCCGCTCGCCTACTCCTTCTCCGAGACCGACCACCGCAAGACCATGTGGCTCGTCGAGCTGGGCGCGGCGGGGGAGATCGTGAGCGCCGAGCGCGTCGACACCCCGGTACCGCGCGGGCTCGCCCGGGTCCGGGGGCCGCTGGAGGAACTGCTCTCCGAGGCCGCGTACGCCCGGTACGAGGACTGCTGGCTGGAGGCCACCTTCACCGACCCCGTCCGGCCCGAGGACCCCATGGCCCGGCTCGCCGCCCGCTTCCCGCACACCCTCAGCCTCGCCTTCGACCCCGAGGGCCGCACCGAGGACGGCGCGGGCAGCTACGCGCAGCGCCTCAAGGGCCGCAGCGACCAGGAGATCGCGGAGGACTTCGTCAGCCACGTGCGCGGCGGCGGCGGTTTCGCGGACGAGGCCGAACGGGCCGTGCTCCAGGGCGCCTTCGACGACGTACGGGTGGACGACGGCCGGCAGGAGACCCACCGATGAGGCTGCACCGGCTGCGGATCACCGCCTTCGGGCCCTTCGCCGAGCCGCAGGAGATCGACTTCGACGCCCTCTCCGGCGCCGGGATCTTCCTGCTGCACGGTCCCACCGGCGCGGGCAAGACCTCCGTGCTGGACGCCGTCTGCTACGCCCTCTACGGCTCGGTCCCCGGCTCGCGGCAGGCCCCCGGCACCAGCCTGCGCAGCGACCACGCGGCCGCGGACACCCCGACCGAGGTCACCCTCGAACTCACCGCCGGCGGGCGCCGCCTGGAGATCACCCGGCGCCCCGAGCAGGACCGCCCCAAGAAGCGCGGAACCGGCACCACCAAGGACAAGGCGCAGAGCTGGCTGCGCGAGTACGACGGGGAACACTGGGCCGCCCTCAGCCGTTCCCACCAGGAGATCGGCGAGGAGATCGAGCAGCTGCTCGGCATGAGCCGCGAGCAGTTCTGCCAGGTCGTGCTGTTGCCCCAGGGGGAGTTCGCACGCTTCCTGCGGGCCGACGAGGTGGCGCGCGGCCGGCTGCTGGGCCGGCTCTTCGACACCCGCCGCTTCGCCGCCGTCGAAACCCTGCTCGGCGACCGGCGCCGCAGCGCCGAGGCCAAGGTCCGCGCCGGGGACGAGCAGGTGCTGCACACCGCCCAGCGCCTCGCCCAGGCCGCCGGGGACGCCGCCGACCTGCGGGCCTGGCCGCTGCCCCGGCACCAGCCGGGCGACCCCGGGCTCGCCGGGGCGATCCGCGCCTGGGCCGCCGTGGCGCGCTGCTCCGCCCGGGAGCGGCTCACCGTCGCCGAGTACGCCCTCGCCGTCGTCGAGGGGCGCCACGCCGCCGCCCGGCGGGCCGCCGAGGAGGCCCGGGAGCTCGACCGGCTGCAACGCCGGCACGCCGAGACCACCCGGCGGGCGGCCCTGCTCGCCGAGGCCGCTCCGGAGCGGGAGCGGGTGCGCGCCCTGCTCGACCGGGCCCGGCGCGGAGCCCTCGTCGCCCCCGCCCTGGAGCTGCGCGGAGCCGCCGCCGGCGCCCACATGGCCGCCGCGCACGCGGAGTCCGTGGCCCGGGCGGAGCTGCCGCCGCAGCTCGCCGAAGCGGGGACCGAGCAGCTGGCCGCCGTCGAGCAGCGGCTGCGCGAGGACCTCGGAGCCCTCGGGGCCGCCCGCCGCGCCGAGCAGCGCAGCGCCGAGATCGGCCGCGAACGGGCCAACCTGGAACGGGAGTCCCGGGCCGCGGAGGAGCAGCAGCAGGAGACCGCCGAGTGGCTCGGCCGCTGGGAGGCCACC